>JAYTUF010000209.1:0-2445 GCA_043744755.1 Anatilimnocola sp. | reverse complement strand
ATTTCCAGCACGCTGAGGGTGGAGAGGACCCGCGGCACGGGCAGGCCGCTGCGGACGATTACGTCGTCGATCAGGCAGACTTCGTCGCCGATGGCGGTGAGCACGGCTTGTTCCTGGGGTTCGAGGCGGAGCTCGATGGGGTGGCGAACTTCGAAGCCATCTTCGCGGACGGTGGGGGAAGCGAGCGGGCCGAGTTCTTCCAGCACATCGTCCACGTTTTCGACCAGTTTCGCGCCGTCGCGAATCAGGCGGTGACAGCCATGCGACATGCGGTTATCGACTCGGCCTGGCACGGCGAAAACTTCGCGGCCTTGTTCAGTCGCATGACGGGCGGTGATGAGGGCGCCGGAGCGAACATCGGCTTCGACCACGATGGTCCCCAGGGTCAGCCCGGAGATCAACCGGTTGCGCTGCGGGAAAGCGCCAGCGAGCGGCGGCGTGCGGGGCGGGGATTCGCTGAGGACTGCACCGCGGGCGGTGATTTCCGCGGCGAGTTCTTTGTGCTCGGGCGGATAAAGGTTCGTGATTCCGCTGCCGAGGACAGCCAGCGTGCGACCGCCGGCCGCGAGGGCACCGCGATGGGCGGCGGCGTCGATACCGCGGGCGAGTCCGCTGACGATGGTGTAACCGGCGCGGGCGAGACTGGACGCGAGTCGCTCGGCCTGTTCCTTGCCGTAGGTGGTGGCGTGGCGGGTGCCGACAATCGCGATCGCGAGTTCATCCATCGGCAGTAGATTTCCGCGCATGAAAAGGACGCCGGGCGGGTCGGGAATGTCCCGCAGTCGAGCGGGATAGTTGTCATCGGTCTCCAGCAGCACTTGGATTTGCTGCGCGGTGCAATAGGCGAGTTCTTCTTCCGCATCGATCTCGCGCGTCGCGGCCTGGATTGCCAGAGACAGTTTTTGGCCGACGCCGCGGACTTCACGCAGTTCGTTTAGCGACGCCGAAAGCGCTGCTTCGGCAGAGTTAAACCGTTCGAGCAAGGCTTGCCGCGTGAGTGGTCCGACGCCGCTGACGAGCGACAGACGCAGGGCGGCAAGACGCGCGAGATCGCTGGATGGAACACTCATGGATGCTATGATGCCGTGTGCGGCAGAGCGCCGCAAGAAACAAAAAAACGGCCGACTCAGAATCTCGCGCGACCTGCCTTCGCTTGAGTTCTAAAATCGACCGCCACATCCATCATTGCGGCCCAGCGAGAAAAGCCAACCCCCTCCGCTGGCGATTCTGGCGTTTTTGTCATGTATCGTGACCGAGGGCGGGGAGAAGTACAGTGGACAGTGACCGCCTCGCGCTCGGTTGCTAGGCCTTGTCATCGGCTTTGAAAAAGTCCACCAGAAGGGCTAGGCGAACTAACTCTGCCAGGGACCCTGCACCCAACTTTTTCATAATATTGGAGCGGCGCAGCTCGACCGTTCGGAGACCGATATCCAGGTCCGAAGCAATCCGTTTGTTGGGGAGTCCTTCCAGCATCTTGCGCATAACCGCAATCTCGTCTTCTGACAAAGTGGCCAGTTTGGCTTCGACATCGGCCTTCTGCTTTCGCAAGGTCTGTTGGGCTTGCTCCAGATTCAGGGCCTGGTGAATTGCGGCGAGCAGGTCGTCGTCGTTGCAGGGCTTTGTCAGAAACGTAATGGCACCGGCTTGCATTGCGCGGACAGCAGTTGGCACGTCGGCATAGGCGGTGATGATGATCACCGGCAGCGTACTCTTGGCCTCAGCCATTTTGGCGAGCAATTGCAAGCCGGTAATGCCCGGCATCCGGACATCGCAGACAACGCAACCCGTAGCCGCAGGCGACAGCGTGGCGAGAAAGGCCTCGGCGGAGGCATAGCCTTTGGTTTGCAAGCCCCGCATTTGAACGAGGGCGATGAGCGATTCGCGGACAGCGGAATCGTCGTCGATAATGTGGACAATGCTGTTGTCAGCCATTACACGAAATGCCCAGAAGGTGGGAATGGGCTTGCGGTTAACCGTAAGGGTAGTCCAATTATCGGACTACTGGCAGGGGATATGCGAGAAAACAGCCAGCATTTGTCAAAGGAAGTTTGCCGCATTGAGGCCCAAGCCCCTCAACCTTGCAGCACTTCCAGCACGAGTTCAGGGGAGATGCCGCCGACGAGTTCCACGTGCCCGAGTCGAGTCGGCAAGACAAACCGTAACTGGCCGTGCTCGACTTTCTTGTCGTGCTGCATGGCGGCGAGCAGTTGTTGCGGATCGAGGCCCGTAGCTTTAATCGGTAGTTCAAGAGCTTCGAGCAATGCCCGCTGGCGAAGCGTAATCGCCGGTTCAATTCGTCCCAAACGCTCGGCCAATTGCGATGCTTGAATCATCCCAATGGCCACCGCTTCGCCATGCAGAAACGTGCCGTAGCCACTGACGGTTTCAATCGCATGGCCAAAGGTGTGGCCGTAGTTGAGCACGGCGCGGAGGCCGGTTTCTTCG
>JAYTUF010000208.1:0-2448 GCA_043744755.1 Anatilimnocola sp. | reverse complement strand
GCGAAAAACATTGCACTTTCGATTTCTCTTTTCCATAGAACGCGAGGCGTCCCTTCACCGGGGCGAACAACGTGGCCCTGAATCTCAAGTCGCTGATCAGCAAGTTGAACGAACATAGCCGTCGCGCGCTCGAAAACGCGGCCGGGCTTTGTTCGTCGAAAAGCAACTACAACGTCGAGCTGGAGCACTGGCTCTTCAAACTGTTGGAAACGCCCAACACCGACCTGGCTCGCTTGCTGCGGCAATATGAAATCGATCAATCGCGGCTGGAGCGCGATACCACGCGGGCCATTGAGCAATTCAAGACTGGCAACAGCCGGGTGCCGTCGTTGTCGCCCAAGATCGGCGATTTGATTCGCGAGGCCTGGGTGTTTGCCTCGGTCGAATTTGGCTCGGGCACGATTCGCTCCGGCCATTTGCTGCTGGCGATGCTGGCCACGCCCGACCTGGCCACACTGATCCTGGGCAGCTTGCCGCAGCTTGGCAAGATCAACGTCGAAGCGCTGCAGAAGGATCTGCGCGATGTGACAGCCGGCTCGATTGAAGACTCCGCGTCCGCGAAAGGTGGCAGCGGTGATTCGGGCGAGCAAGGAACTCAGCCCGCGGCGGGCGGCAAGACTCCCGCGCTCGATCAGTTCACCATCGATCTGACGGCCCGCGCCCGTGAAGGCAAAGTCGATCCGGTGCTGGGGCGCGATTTCGAAATTCGCCAGTTGATCGATATTCTGATGCGCCGCCGGCAGAACAATCCGATTCTGACGGGCGAAGCGGGCGTCGGCAAAACAGCCGTCGTCGAAGGCTTTGCGATTCGGATTGCCGCCGGCGATGTGCCGCCGATTTTGGCCAACGTCTCGCTGCGCACGCTTGATCTCGGTCTGTTGCAGGCCGGTGCCGGCGTGAAGGGGGAATTCGAGAATCGCCTGAAATCGGTGATTGCCGAAGTCAAGGCCTCGGCGCAGCCCATCATCCTATTCATTGATGAAGCCCATACGCTCATCGGCGCGGGCGGGCAAGCGGGCCAAGGCGATGCGGCGAATATGCTCAAGCCGGCGCTGGCGCGTGGCGAACTGCGCACGATCGCGGCCACGACCTGGTCGGAATACAAAAAGTATTTCGAGAAGGATGCTGCCCTCGCTCGGCGGTTTCAAGTCGTGAAGGTCGAAGAGCCGACTGAAGACCAAGCCATCAATATGATGCGGGGCTTCACGGCAACGCTGGAAGAACATCACAAGCTGCACGTACTCGACGAAGCCATCCGCGATGCGGTGAAACTTTCCAGCCGCTATATTTCCGGCCGTCAGTTGCCGGATAAATCCGTCAGCCTGCTCGATACCGCCGCGGCCCGCGTGGCAATCAGCCACAATGCGACGCCGGCGCTGGTGGAAGACACCGCGCGTCGCGTGGAACAACTCACGCGGCAAATCGATGGCCTCACGCGCGAGCACGCCATCGGCGGCGGTCACGATGAGCAACTGCAATTGCTCAAGGACGAACGGACGGAAACGGAAGGGAAATCGACAGCGCTCAACGAACGCTGGAAGAAGGAACTGGAGCTTGTGAAGCAGATTCGCGAGATTCGGACCAAGATCGAATCCAGCGTGATGCCCGCCAAGCCGAAGGGAAAGAAGAAAGACGCCAAAGGAGATGGCCAACCTGCTGCCCCGACGACTGCTGCCAAAGTTCCCGTCGGTGGCGCTGTGGGTCCCCAAGCAGCCGTCGCTGCCGATTCTGCTGCGGCCACGCCGCCGACACCGGAGGAACTGGCTCAACTGCGGAAAGACCTCGATGCCAAGAACGCCGAGCTAAAGTTAATTCAAGGCGAGAACCCGCTGATGCAGGTTTGCGTCGATTCGCAAACGATTGCCGAAGTGGTCTCGGGCTGGACCGGCATCCCCATCGGCAAGATGTTTACGGATGAAATCAAGACCGTGCTCAAGCTGAAGGAGCGCCTGGAAGAGCGGATCATCGGCCAATCGCATGCGCTCGACGCCCTGGGCCAACGCATCCGCACGGCCCGCGCCGGCCTCGTCGATCCGAAGCGGCCCATCGGCGTGTTCATGATGGTCGGCCCTAGCGGCGTCGGCAAAACCGAAACCGCGATGGCCCTCGCCGACATTCTGTACGGCGGCGACAAGAACATGGTCATCATCAACATGTCGGAGTATCAGGAAGCTCACACCGTCTCCAGCCTGAAGGGTTCTCCACCTGGCTACGTCGGTTACGGCGAGGGGGGCGTGCTGACCGAAGCCGTCCGCCGCAAGCCGTACTGCGTGGTGCTGCTCGATGAAATCGAAAAGGCCCACAACGACGTGATGGAGCTGTTCTATCAAGTCTTTGATAAAGGCATGCTGGAAGATGCCGAAGGCCGCGAGATCGATTTCAAGAACACGGTCATCCTGCTGACCTCGAACGTTGGAACGGACGCCATTGCCAAGCTGTGCGCCGATC
>JAYTUF010000207.1:0-2449 GCA_043744755.1 Anatilimnocola sp. | reverse complement strand
GCAAATTCACGATTCAGGGCAGCGGCTTCGACGGGCAGCAGTTTCGAGTTCGCGCGGCAGGCATCAGCGTTACACGAATTGGCGAGATGCAATATGTCCACGAAATCTTCACGTTCATTGCACATAAAGACAGTTTGCCGGCAGGGTGGGAAATAAATGGGGGCGAACGGTGTGGAAGTTAGAATGCGAATCTCAGTCAAGATTCAGACTTGAGATCTTTCGCGTTGGTGTTCCCCCCGTTCCTCGCCTCCCGCCCCTCTACTTCGTTTTCTCCACGGGCTTTTCTTCCTTCGCGGGCGGGAACAACTCGCTCTTGTCGGCCGTCTTGTACAGATGCAGCTCGTTGTGGCAGCCGACGGCGAGAAGTTGGCCATCCGGGGAGAAGGCAACACTCCAGGCAGTGCTTTTGCCGGGGCCCCAGGTATGGGCTTCTTTCTTTTCTTTCAGGTTCCAGAGCTTGGCTGTCTTATCGTGGCTGCTGCTCGCGAGCCAGTTGCCATCGGGCGAGAAGGCGACCGCGGTGACCCAGTCTTTGTGCCCTTCGAGCGCGAACTGCTCTTTGCCTTCCTTGTCGCGGATTTTGATCTTGCGATCGGCGCCCGTGGTTGCGAGCGACGCACCATCGGCCGACCAGGCCAGTGCCCAGACGGCGTCATCATGGCCTTCGAGCTTGGCTTTCTCTTTGCCTTCCGCGGCATCCCACAGTTTGGCGGTCTTATCGGTCGAGGCCGACGCCAGCGTGCCATCGGGGGCGAAAGCCAGGCCATAGACGGCCTGCTCGTGGGCTTTGAACGACTTCACTTCCTTCGAGCCATCGACCTCCCAGAGCACGACGGTGCCATCCTCGCCGCTTGTCGCGAAACGTTTTTCGTCTTTCGTCAAAGCGATCGCGCGGCACCAGCCCTTGTGTTTGTCGAGCGTCGTCTTAGGCTTCTTTTGTTCGACATCCCAGACAATTACCTTGCCATCGTAGCCCGTGGTGATCAGCGTCTTGCCATCGGCCGAGGCACAGGCGGCCCAGACGTTGGTCGGATGACCTTCGAGCGAAGCGATCAGATTGCCATTCGCGATGTCCCAGAGTTTCACATCACCGGGCCGATACTGCAGGCTCTCGCCGCCAACGGTCAGCAGTTGCTTGCCGCCGCCGGTAAAGGTGAGGGCGGTCGTCCAGCGATTGTGCTTCGTGATGTCTTGCGAAAAAGCCGATGCAGAGAGCATCAACACGAATACGAAGAATGAGTTCAATCGGCAAAGCATGGGAGGAACTCCGCAGACAGATCAGGAATGCGCAACAAGATGCGCAGCATGATACCTTGCCGAAATGGCAATCGCCACGGGCGGACGACAATCGCGGCGAGATCGGTCCAATGTCTTCGCTGCTTAGTCTCTCAGTCGTCAAAGGGCGACTGCTGCAGTTTTGAGGGTTGCAATCGCCAATGAGGATTGTCTTTACCGAAAGGAGTGCTTGACCAAAGGTACGTAGGCACTTCGCGATCCTCCCATTTGGAACTTCGCAACCGACGATCGATTTTTTCCAGCGGCCAGAAAACCTTGCCCACAAGCGGATCGCTCCAACGATAGGGGAAAAAGCACTCAGGCGGCAACTGGTCGATGAAGTGGTTTGTGTGGATAAATCCCGGCCTGAGTGCGACGAGATAAGTTCCCACATAGGCGATCGGCAACAGTAGCAGCACGGTGCATACGAATATGGAAACGAAATTGGTGCGTCCCTGGTTCATGGCTACAACTCTTACTGAGAATCAAATCGCCGCTGCCAATCATCATGCGGCATTCCGCTCATCGAAAGCAAGATCACCTCGTTGCCTTGTTCAGCCACCGGTTAATGTTAGAATGCAGTCTGTGATGGTCATTTTCCTTTGCAGCGACCGTTTTAGCGATTCACGTCGCCAAGTGCCGCCGAAATGAGCGAAATCCACCACGAATGCGGGATTGCCGCGATCTATCACCTGCCGGGCGCGTTGCATCCGCTCTGTCCCGGCGTTGGTCCGGAAGAGGTGTCCCGCCTGTTGCCGCGGATGTTGCAAGACATTCAAAATCGCGGGCAATTAGCCGCGGGGATGACGTCTTATTTTCCAGGCCGGCCGCAATTGCTCACCACGCACAAAGAAATTGGCATGGTCAGCGAGGCCTTCAAGCTGAATCAGCGTGAAGAAGCCGAAGCGATCATGAATCGCAATCTGGGCATCGCCGCCATCGGGCACGTGCGCTACGCTACCTGTGGCGCCGACGACCGCAACTATGCCCAGCCCTTCGAGCGCAGCCACATCGAAAAGCGGAAATGGTTCAGCTTTGCGTTCAATGGTCAGCTTGCCAATGTGCAGGAGCTAAAGGACAAGCTGCTGGCCGATACGTCGCACCATCTGACGCGCGACAACGACACCGAAGTCATCATGCACGAGATCGGCCGGGAGATGTCCGGCGAGCGGCG
>JAYTUF010000206.1:0-2456 GCA_043744755.1 Anatilimnocola sp. | reverse complement strand
ACATCACTACGTTCACGCGCGAATCGCTTCTTATCCTGTTGGCGTTGCTTCGTCGTCGGTTCAAGAGGGCAAAGGTCGTTCTTGTCTACACGAATGCTGCTGATTACTCGATAAACGAACCAGATGACAGGAAGAAGTGGCTGAGCCGCGGAATTGCTGAAGTACGATCAGTTCTTGGTTTTGCTGGAACGATGCTGCCTTCACGCAGATTGCATCTGATTGTGCTGGTCGGATTTGAATACGATCGTGCCGCTGAACTGATCCGGGCTTACGAACCGTCAATTGTGTCGCTTGGATATGACGATTCGGACGATCAAGCAGCCGTACGCCACCGGGCAGCTCAGAAGCATAACCTGGAGCGAATTCGCGCGTTGTATCCGAGTGCACATGAGTTTCAGTTTTCGGGCTACGACCCTCTTAACGCGAAGGCCGCGATTGAGCGACAAGCGAAACTGTTTCCTGATGCCAACGTTGTGATTGCTCCAATGAATACCAAGCTATCAACAGTAGGTGCTGCACTAGCCGCCATTGAGAATGGTGAACTACAACTCTGCTACGTGCAGGCCATGTATTACAACTACCTGCACTATTCGGCGCCGGGTACTCGGTGCTATCTATTCGACTTTGAACTCGTGTCACTTCTTGCGCCAACGATGAAGTAAGCGCTGGGAAGTAACGCACAGAGTAAGGTCAGGCGCGGTTGGTGCGCGGGACTGCCAAGCATCAATTTGAATGCGAAATCGACCGTCGGGCGGATTCCAATCACCATGCTGCTGCCGTGCAGCCGTTTATCCATGCCTCATATCGCTGCGCTGTATGAACAGACCTCTTCAGGATCTAAGGCATCAATAACTGCCGTAGCCAGCGCCACTAGAAACGTTGACGCGGATGCTGGCAGCATCCGCCACGTACCGACAGTCATTGATGCGCCGGTCCTTAGCATGCAACCGTCGTGGCATACTACGCGCCCGGTCCCTCTGCCGCCGGCTTCTCCGCCGCCGGGTCGCCGTCGAAGACCGTCTTGATGATTGAGGCTTCCCGGATCTCGCGGATGGCTTCCGTGGCGCGCTCCTTGTAGAGCTCTTCCTTGATCCGGGCTTCGATGGCTTTTTGCTGCGATTCAAACGGCTGCCGCCCGGCGTCCTGGCGGTCCAGAACCTGCACGATCTGGAAGCCGCCCGGGACGCGGATGACGCCACTCATTTCGCCCACCGGCAGCGAGAAGAGTTCCGCTTCGACTTCCTTGTTCTGCAGGCTGCCCTTCACGGTCCAGTCCCACCTGCCACCATTGGCGGCCTTGGGACCATCGCCGTGTTTTTTCACCGTTGCCGTGAAATCGGCACCGTCAATGAGTTCCTGGACGACCTTGTCGAGGTGCTGTTCGGCACCGTCCCGCCCGCCGTGGGAGGCATCGGACACAATCAGTTGCTGCCAGTGGACGCGGGCGGGAAAGTCATAGTCGGCCGCGTGTTCCTCATAGAACTTGATCATCTCCTTGCGGGTCGGCTCGAACTTGGAGTGTGCCTTGAAGGAGATGAACTGCATGGCGAAATTCTGATCCTTGAAGGCCGCCTCGTGCTCATCAAGATCGTATTCGTTCTCCGCCAGGAGCGCTTCCAGTTCGTTGATGGTGCCGACCTTGTTGTGTTCCATCATCTGTTCGAGATGCTTGGCCCATTCCTGGTCGACGGCTTTGCCGAGTCCCTCGATCTGCTGCTTCTTGAACGCGGCCCTGGCGGCCAGGACCAGCATTTTGCGTTCGACGATCCGCGGCAGCGTGTTGCGGATGAACATGGCCCGCATGCGGTGGACCATCTCGGGCTTGTACTGCTTGCCATATTCGGCCCGCATCTGCTGTTCGGCTTTCTTCAACTGGCCGCGAATGGGGGCCAGCACTTCCCCGGCGAAGATGGGCTGATCATTGACCAGCGCCACGACCATGTTGTCGTCAAAGCTGGGCAGATCCGCATCTTTGCCTTGGGTCAGCGAGACGCGCTGGATGCCCGATTCAGTCGGCTTGGCCTGATCGAGATTTCGATCAGGCTTAATCGCTGCGAGCCGGCGGGAGCTGCCCGGTTCGGCAGCGGGCGCGTCGGAACTCTGCCCGGCATAGGCCAGTTGATTGCGGCGGATCTGGTCGGGGGGCAGGCGTGGCGGTGGAGGGCCAACGACCGGATTGTCGTTCTTGGCCGGACCCGTCCCCGCACAGCCGCAGAGCAGCCCGACGGCAATCAATGTGATGAGCGAACGCATGGTCAGCCTTCCTTGGCTGATTTGCCGACATGGCAGTGGGGCGAAGTATAGTTTTAACCGGCGGGTTGTGGCAACAGCGGTTTTTGGCGAGATGGATTGGGCGACGGGAGGGCGAGGCTGTGCTGGCGAAAACTTGGGGTTGACGCACGGAGTGAGTCTTCCGATTTCTGTTACGGTGAATTGGTTAATTTCAGCCCCAGCGG
>JAYTUF010000205.1:0-9531 GCA_043744755.1 Anatilimnocola sp. | reverse complement strand
TAATGGCTGCGAACCCTTCGGGTTCAAGACAGGACGAAAGCCAGAAAGTCCAAACCTCAAACCTCAAACCTCGAACTCCCGACTCCCGATTCCTAACTCCAAACTTCAAACTCAAAACTTCCCGCATGCAATTCGTCCACCAAGCTTTGATTGCCGGCTTTTTGCTGGCGATTCTGCCCGTGTTGATCCATTTGATCAACATGATGCGGCATAAGCGCGTGCAGTGGGCGGCTATGGAGTTCCTGCTGCAAAGTTATAAGAAGCACCGGACTTGGGTCTGGCTGAAGCAATTGCTCCTATTGCTATCTCGCATGGCCATCATTGCCCTGATTGTGGCGATGCTCGCACAACTAAAGACTCGCGATCAATGGCTGGCGATGTTTGGCGGCAAGGTGACGCACCATTATGTCATCGTGGACGATAGTTATTCGATGTCCGATCGGGTCGCCGGTGCCAGCGCCCTCGATATGGCTCGGCAAGCAACCCGCGCCATTGTCGCCCGCGCGGGGCAACAAGATGGCCAGCACAAACTGACGCTGCTCCGCTTCTCGCAGGTCAAGCCCGCCGATGACGCAGGCGTGGAAACGGCGTCCAATACGTCGGCCTCAGCGGCCTCGCAAGCAGACTTCAATGCGGAAGTGCTGAACGTCAAGTTCGATGAAACGCTGGAACAGAAACAACGGCTGTTCGAACCAACCGCCCTCGCACTTTCGCCGGGCGATTCGCTGGCCGCGGTCAAGCAACTGATGAGTCAGGGCCGCGATGAAGCCAGCATTCTCTATCTGCTATCCGATTTTCGCGAGAAGGATTGGAGCAGTCCGAAAGAACTTCGCCAGGCCCTCGCCGACGTGCAGCAATTGGGCGGCGAGATTCACCTGGTCGATTGCGCCCGCTCGGCCGCTGCGAATCTCGGGATTGTCGATATCTCACCCGCGGATGAAACCCGCGCCGCAGGAGTTCCATTGTTTGTCTTCGTCAGCGTCCGCAATCATGGCACTCGTCCGGCCAGCAAAGTGCAAGTGAAAGTTCGCTCGACCGTCTATGAAGAAGCCACCGCCGGCGGCATCAGCCCCGAACAGCTCGGCAACTCCACCGAAGAAATCGCGACGCTGTTAATCGACGAAATCGGTCCCGGCGAGACCATCACCCGCCGCGTGCAGGTGTTTTACTCCAAGCCTGGCAAGCACGTGGTCGAAGCCGTGCTGCCCGAAGATCCGATCGAAGCCGATAACCGCCGCTGGTGCGTGATCAACTTTCCCGCCGGTGAAAAGACGCTGATCGTCGATGGCACCGCCGAACAACTCCATTCCTATTACTTGCAAGTCGGCTTTCGCCCGCTGCAGAAATCGAACACCGGTATTGTGCCCGATTCGCAGCCCGTGTCGTTCCTCCGCGACGCCAAGCCGGAGATGCTCAATCAATACTCGACCATTTACTTGCTCGATGTGCCGCGGCTCGATGGCCGGGCGGTCGAATCGCTCGAAGCCTACGTGCGCGGCGGCGGCGGAGTGGCCATCTTCACGGGCCCCGAGACATTGATCGACTTCTACAACCGCAGCCTGTATCGCGATGGCCAGGGAATGCTTCCGGCGCCGCTCGGTGATGAAGCCGATCTGATCGAAGACATCAATGGTCAGACGCCCGATCTCGATCTGGAAAAGCATCCGATCTTCAACTTTTTTCTCGATGAAGCCAACCCGCTGATTCGCGGCGTGACCGTTCGCAAGTTCCGCCGCTTGCAAGCCAAGTGGGCACCCGCGCCGAGCAGCGGGACGCAAATCATCGGCCGGTTGCGCGATCGCAGCCCGTTGTTCGTCGAGAAGCAATTCGGCGAAGGCAAGGTTTTGCTCTGCCTGACGACCGCAGCGCCAATCTGGAACGACTGGGCCAAGAACCCTAGCTATGTGGTCCTCGCGCTCAAGACGCAATCGCATTTGGCCACGCCCAAACGGCTCGACGATCCGCGGCAAGTCGGCAGCCCGCTGGAAGTGCAAATGCCGGCAGCGCAGTATCGCAGCGAGATCAATTTCGTGTTGCCGGGTCAGAAAGAGGGTGTCCGTTTCAAGATCGCCCGCAATGCTGAGAAGCACAACGAACTGCTGACCGCGGCCGTGGGACAGGGGCTGCTCGATGGCCGTCGCAATACCGAAACGGATCGCGCCGGCATTTACGAAGCCTGGCCCATCCTGCTGAAAGGGGACGTCGATCTGCGGCGCTGGGCGCTCAATGTCGATCCCGAAGAAGGCAACCTGGCGCGGCTCACCGCCGACAATTTACTGAAGAAGATTGAACCCGTCCGGGCCACCCATCATGTCGCCGAGCAATATCAACAGGGCGAAGCAGTGGCGTCGGGATACAACCTGAGCCTGCTGGTGATGGGTCTGCTGGTCAGCTTGCTGATCGGCGAACAGGCCCTCGCTTACTCGACCAGTTATCATCCGCTCAAAGTCGCGGCCGGAGGTCGAGCATGACTCCCAGCAGCGTCTACTATCAACTGGCTCGCCAGGAATCGTTCTCTGAATGGTGGCACTGGCTGCTGCTGATCGGCGTGATTGTCGGCTTGGTTTCGTACGTCGTTTGGATGTACCGCAAGGACAGCGTCGAACTGACCACCGGCAAAGCCATCCTGCTCGGCGGCCTGCGGCTGTTCGCGCTGCTCGGCATCCTGCTGTTCTTTCTGCAACTCGAAAAGCGGACGCAAAAGACGCTGGTCAAGAACTCGCGGGCCTTGCTGCTCGTCGATACGAGTCAAAGCATGGGCCTGCGCGATGCCGATTCGACCTCGGTCCCCGCGATGCCCAGCCGCGTGGAGCAATTGGTGCTGGAGCTGAAGAACGGCAAATTACTGCCCGACCTGCGGAAGCAACACGACGTCGTCGTCTATCGTTTCGATCAGGCCGAAGCGCCGATCGAAGTTGCGTCATTGCCGAAACTTCCGTCGGCCAATGCCGCCGAGGATAACCGCACGCCGCAGCAGGAACTCGAAAACTCTCTCATCAGCGCTCGTCGCCTGGCCATGATTGCGGGCGGCGTGCTGCTCGCCGCGGCGATTGCCGGGCTGGTCTATTTGCTTTGGGGGCGCAATACCGTCGTCCGCACAAAAGAGGCCATGCGGGCCGGCGCGGAACAGCAATCCTATTCACTGCTGGTGAGCATCGTTTGCTTGATGATCGCCGCGGTCATCTTCGGCACTGCGAATCTGCTGCATCCCGAGATTGGCATCGGCGCCATACTAGGTCTATCCAAACCCCAGGTGCGTTCGGCCGATAAGCCAGACGAAAAACCGCTGGAACTCCCGCCTATCGACTGGACGGCGTCCCTGCTTCCCCGCGGCGTTGAAACTCGGCTGGGCGACAATCTGAAATCGCTCATCGACAAAGAACGGGGCGGTCCCATTGCGGGGATCATTGTCTTCTCCGATGGCGGCAACAATGCGGGGCTCGATGTTTCCGTCGCGGCTACCGTCGCCGCCGATTCGCTGATTAACGTGCATGCCGTCGGTCTCGGTTCGGACAAAAGGCCTGCAAACATCCGCGTCGTCGATCTCGAAGCCCCGGAGAAAGTCTTCCCCGGTGATAAGTTCACGATTAGCGGCTACATCCAGGGCGTGGGCCTGAACAAGACCACCCTGACCGCGGAACTGGTCTCGAGCGACGCCAATGGCAAGGGCGAACAGGTCGAAGACGAGCAGACGGTCGATATCGGCAAGCTCGGCCAGGTGGTGTCCGTGAAGTTTGAACTCAAGCCGGAGGACGAAGGTGTCCGCCTGTTCAAACTGCGCGTGAAGCCCGAAGCGGGCGAACTCGAAAAACGAGACAACGAAAAGAGCGTTAAGGTTGAGATTGTGGATCGCAAGACCAAGGTGCTGATTCTCGCCGGCGGTCCGACTCGCGATTCCATCTTCCCGCGGAATCAATTGTTTCGCGACAAGGAAGCCACGGTCCATGTGATGCTGCAATCGGCCCGGCCGGGCATTTCGCAAGATGCGCACGAGATTCTCACGAAGTTTCCCAGCGATCCCGATGAACTGTTCGACTACGACGCCGTCATCGCCTTTGATCCCGATTGGGAAGCGCTCGAAGACGAGCAGATTGAACTGCTCGAGCGGTTCGTCGCCGAAAAGGGTGGCGGGCTGATTGTTGTCGCGGGGCCGGTCTTTACGCCGCAGTGGTCCAGCCGCCGCAAGGGTGACGCCAAGCTGGATACGATCAAAAGCCTCTATCCGGTTGCGTTTTATTTCCAAGGCTCGGCCACGCTTAGCCTGGGCCGGTTTGGCTCCGACAAGCCCTGGCCTCTTACCTTCACGCGCGATGGCGAAGAGGCGGAGTTTTTGTGGATCGACGATTCCGCCGAAGCGAGCCAGCGGGCCTGGTCGCAGTTCGACGGCGTGTTCGGCTACTACGCGGTGAAGGATCCGAAGCCGGGGGCCCGCGTTTATGCCCGCTTTAGCGACCCCGATACGGCCCTCGATAACGAGCTGCCCATTTATTTCGCGGGCCATTTCTATGGCTCCGGCCGCGTCTTCTTCATGGCCAGTGGCGAGATGTGGCGGGTGCGATCCGTCGATGACACCTATTTCGAGTCGTTTTACACGCGGCTGATCCGCTGGGTTTCGGAAGGTCGCCGGCTGCGCGATTCCAGCCGCGGCGTGCTGCTCACGGACAAAGACCGGGCGCTCTTGGGCGATGCCATCGCCGTCCGCGCGGTGCTGCAAGATGCCCAGTTCAAACCGCTGCAGGCCGAGCAAGTGGCTGCGACGATCATTCAACCCGACAGCACCCGCATCCCGCTTGTCCTCCGCAAAACGAAGGACGCCGAACGGCAGGGAACTTACAGCGAGCAGTTCATCGCGTTGCAAGAAGGCGACTATCAAATCGAATTGCAGCACCCGGCCGCCGCTGATCAGATTCTGCTCCGCGACGTCCGCGTGCGGATGCCGGCGCTGGAGACCGAGCGACCGGAGCGGAATGATAAGCTGCTCACGGAAATTGCGGAGCGCACCGGCGGTAAGTATTTTGTCGGACTGCAAGCGGCCGCGGAAGGTAAAGCGGTCGGACAAGCAACGGGCGACAAGAACGATGGGAACAAGACGCTCGTCCAACTCTTGAAGCCTCAAGATCAACGCAATGTGCTGCCTGGCACGCCCGACCGGCTGTTCGACCGCCTGCTGATGACCTGGCTGATGGGCTTGATTTGCGGCGTGTTGTGCCTCGAATGGCTGATCCGCCGGTTGAGTAAACTGGCTTAGAATCCTTATAAACAAAATATGTCCACCACCACTCCAGCTACGCTGCCGCTCGCCGCCGATGTGCAATCGGTCCTGGCCGGTCTGCGCTGGCGGATTCGGCTGTACGTTTGGCTGGAAGGGCTGGCGCTGGCGGTGAGCTGGCTGGGTCTGACATTCTGGGCGGCCCTCGCGCTCGATTATCTGCCGGTGATCGTCGGCGCCAGCGAAATGCCGCTCGCCGCGCGAGCCCTGCTGCTGCTGGTGATGGCCGGCGGGGTTGGGTACATCCTGTTTCGCTGGATCGGGCAGCGGGCGTTCGTGCCGCTGGCCGATCGCAGCATGGCGATGCTGCTCGAACGCCGCTTCGTCGATTTCAACGACACGCTGATGACCTCCATCGAGCTGCGGCAACGGCCGCCGCACGAGATGGAATTCAATGCCGAGATGTTCGAGCGGACGGCCGATCAAGCCCGGGCCTTGATGCCCAGCGTCCGCTTCGGCCAGGTCTTCAATCTGGGCCGGTTATTGCTGCAAATGTTCGTCGCGGTCTTGCTCGTCATCACATTCGTGGCGTTCGGCGCCGTCAGTTGGCCGTCACTGGCCAAGGCCGCCAGGCGGCTGTGGCTGTTGCAAGACAGTCCCTGGCCGCGGCAGGCTCAGATCGAAGTCGTGGGCATTGACGTGCAACGGCTCATCACTCCCGAGGATCCCGCCCCGCGGCCGATGTCCCTGACGTTTGAAAACGGCAAAGTGAAAGTGGCCAAGGGGGCGAACATCACGCTTCACGTGCGGGCGAAGTTGCCGCCAAAAGCGAAGTTCGTGCCGCTGACCTGCACGGTGCATTACTTCAGCCAGGCCCGCGAAGGGGTCCGCAGCGAGCGGGGCCGCGTGGCCATGTCGCTGTTCCGCGATCAAGGCGATTGGCGAAACTTCTGGCTGGAAGAAAAGCCCTTCAAGGGAATTCTCTCCACGCTGCAGTTCGATGTCGCGGGCTACGACCACCGCGTACGGAATTCCACGATCGAAGTTGTCGAAAGCCCCGCCGTTGTCGAGACCAAGCTCGATCTCGTCTATCCCGCGTACATTCGCGACGATGCCACCAGCAGTTATCAGCCCAAGCTGGATAAGGACTATCTTCCGTCCGGTGAATTCCAGCCCGCGGGCACGCAGGTCACGCTCAAGTTCCGCGCCAGCAAGGACCTCAAGCACGCCGAGATTTATGATCCCGAAACGAAAGAACGGACCCTAGTGCCGATTGCCTCGGACGCCCAGGACCGCACGCGGTTCACGCATGAAGTCAAAAGCCTGCAGAGCAACGTCGCGCTCGAAGTTTCGCTGGTCGATACCGACGGCGTGACGACGGAACAGCCCCATCGCGTGTTCCTCTCCATCATCGAAGACCAACCGCCGCAGATTGAAGTCTCGCTGAAGGGCATCGGCTCCGCCGTCACGCCTAACGTGCTGATTCCCGTGCGAGGAAAAATTGCCGATGACTACGGCATCGAACAGCAGGCCGAAAACAATCAGGCCGTCTCCATCGCCCGCCTGCAATTGCAAACCGCCGATCAGGCCGACGCCAAGTCGCTGCCGTTTAATCTCGGCAAAGGTGGCCTGGTCGAGCAAGACTTTGATTTCCGCGCGCTGCGGTCGCAAGACAAAGCCTACGAATTGCAACCGAAGGGCAGATTGATTTTGAACGTCCGGGCTCGCGATCGCTTCAACTTGAATGGCAGCGACCCGCACGAAGGGACCGGCCAGATTTACAACCTGGAGGTCGTCACGCCCGAAGAGTTGCTCGCCCAGCTCGAAGTTCGCGAGATTGGTCTGCGGCGGCGGATGGAGCAGATCGTCGAGGAAATGAATCAACTCCGCGATTCCGTGCTGCGGCTCAAAGCCAGCCTCGCTCCAATGCCTGCCGGCGCGAAAGAGCCGGAAGAACTGGCGGACGAATCGGGCAATCAGCCCAAGACGCCGGAAGAAAAACGCCTCGCCAAGATCGCCCTCCGCCGCAGCCGCGTGACGCAGGCGATCAATCAGAGCGAGAAATCGGGGCAAGAAACGCTCGGCGTGGCCCTGGGCTTCGAGATTATCCGCGAAGAACTGATCAACAACCGCATCGATACCGAAGACCGCAAGAAACGGCTGAAAGAGCAGATTTCCGACCCGCTCAAGACGATCTGCGCTACGTCATTCCCCGCCCTCAATGGCCAGCTCAAAGCACTCGATGAAGCCCTCGAAAAACTGGCTGCCGCCGACCCGCCGCCGGGCCTGGCCGACGATGCTTTGGCCCAGGCAACGGACACGATTGCCGAGCTCGACGCTGTCCTGCAGCGGATGCTTGATCTGGAAACATTCAACGAATTGCTCGATATTGTCCGTGATTTGCTGGGCGACCAGGAAAAGCTGATCGACCGGACCAAGGTGGAACGAAAACGGCAAGCGCTGGAAGATTTGAAGTAACAGGCGTGAAAAACGTTGGAAACAACGTGCCAAAACCGCTACAACGAAGGACTGCATCGCAGGCTCGCGATCAAGGGAGGGTGGTTTATGTCGGCCGCTGAAAATTTGCGTTCTTGGTTCGCATCGGGCATCGCCGCGGTGGCTTTGACCGTTGGTCTCGGTCTTTTGGCCATTGGTCAAGAGGTCAAGCCCGCCGCCGAAGCCGCACCTTCTCCCGGCGCACCCGCTGTCAGCGATGATCTGGCCCTGGAGCAAGAACGCCTCACCGGCAAGTATGCTCGGCTGGAGGAGTTGCTTCTCAAAATGTCGTCGCTGGAACTAGCCAGCAATCCCCGCCGGGCAGCTTTGCTGCTGCGGGCCATCGAGCAATCGAAAGAAAAACTCACCAAGACGCAGCTTGAATCGGTAGTTAAATTGCTCGGTCAGAAGCAACTCAAACGGGCCCTCGATGGCCAGGCCGTCGTCCAGACCGATCTGAAGTCGCTGCTCGATCTGCTGATGAGTGAAGACCGCAGCGACCGCCTCAAGAGCGAACAGCAGCGGATCAAGGAATATATCAAGGAAGTCGAACGGCTGATCCGCCTGCAGAAATCGCTCGAAGGGCAAACCGAAGGGGGCGCCGATCTCGAGCGGATCGCCAAAGAGCAGGACAACGTCGCCGGCCGCACGAAGGATCTCGCCCAAAAAATCCGCGAGAACGAAGAAGGCGGCCAGCCGAAGAAACCAGGAGATCAGAAACCAGGAGATCAGGAGTCGGGGGATCAGGAGTCAGGAAAGCCGATTCCCGGCGAGCAAAAGCCCGGCGAGCAAAAGCCTGGTGAGCAGAAACCGGGTGAATCGAAGCCTGGTGAACAGAAACCTGGTGAACAGAAACCTGGTGAACAGAAACCTGGTGAACAGAAACCGGGTGAACAGAAACCTGGTGAACAGAATCCTGGTGAATAGAAGCCCGGTGAATCGAAGCCCGGTGAACAGAAGCCCGGTGAACAGAAGCCCGGTGAACAGAAGCCCGGTGAACAGCAGCAGCAGCAGGAACAAGCCAAGCAAGATAATCCCGCCCGCAAGCGTTTAGAGCAGGCGGAGCAGAAGATGCGCGATGCGCAGAAGAAGCTGGCCGAAGCCAAGCGGAAAGAGTCCGCCGAAGAGCAACGGCAGGCCAAGGAAGAACTTGAAAAGGCCAAGGCGGAGCTCGAAGAGATTCTGCGTCAATTGCGTGAAGAAGAAGTGCAGCGGACATTAGCCGCCCTCGAAGCTCGCTTCCGCAAGATGCTCGAAATGCAACTCAAGATTTATGAAAAGACCCGGCTGATGGACCAGGTCGCCGCTGCCAACCGGGGCGATCAATTTGTAGTCGAAGCGGGTCGGCTCGGCTTCGACGAACAGAAGATCGCCGTCGAAGCTCGCAAAGCCCTCACGCTGCTGCAAGAAGAAGGGTCCAGCATTGCCTTTCCCGCCACGGTCGCCCAAATGGAAGAAGACATGCTCGATGTCTCCAATCGGCTCGCCGAGACTAAGGTGGACGACATCACCATCGGCCTGGAAGAAGACATCATTGCCTCGCTGGAAGAAATGATCGACGCGCTCGAAAAGGCCCAGCAAGATGCGGAGCAAAAGAAACAGCAGCAACAACAACAGCAACAGCAGCAAGAACCGCAGGATCAGCCACTCGTCGATAAGATCGCCGAACTGAAGATGATCAAGTCGCTGCAAATCCGGGTGAACAAGCGGACCGTCCGCTATTCCCGCCTGCTCGACGACGATCAGGATCCCGTTGGCCAGGCCGAAAGTGCTGATCTGCTTGCCGCCCTCAAAGCCTTGGGCGACAGGCAAAAAGAGATTTTCGG
>JAYTUF010000204.1:0-2459 GCA_043744755.1 Anatilimnocola sp. | reverse complement strand
CGGCTACCGCACGGCAAACCTGCCCGCGAATCTGCTCCAGGCGCAGCGCGACTACTTCGGTGCGCACACCTTCGAGCGCACCGACAAGCCGGCGGGCGAGTTTTCCCACTACGACTGGCTGACGTAAGGCGGAAACGTCGGCTCGGAAAACTCCGGGGGCGCGCTCGATCTCATCGACTCCATCCTCTTCACCGCCCATCTGCTCTTCTTCTACCTGCGATTTGTGGTCCGGGTCGCCCGGAACGCGCTCCCTACAGAGAAAACGGCCCCGCGCTTTGGAAGTTGGCGGGCGCTGGATCGGTGGTAATCTGGTCCACCTCCCATGAAAATACCCCGCTTCCTCGCCTTCGCCGTGCTTGCGGCATTCGCTCACGCGGCAAACGCCGCGCCGGGCGACCTTGATCTCCGCTTCGGCAACGGTGGCACAGTTGTCACGGACGTGACTGGCGGGGCGGACTATGGTTCAAGCGTGGCCTTGCAACCCGACGGGAAAATTGTCGTGGCAGGAGGTGGAACTAGTTTAGGTTTGGTAGTCGTGCGCTATAACGGCGATGGAAGCGTGGATACGTCTTTCAATGGCACTGGGAGGGTCGCCGTTGGATTCGGTGGCACCGATCCCGCCTCCGGCGTTGCCATCCAACCAGACGGAAAGATTATCGTCGCTGGAACTACGAGCGGCATGCAGCCCACGGATTTTAGAATTGCGCGCCTTCAAGCGAATGGGCTTCTCGACGGGACCTTCGGCACCAACGGAAGGGTTACAACTTTCATCGGCTTCAATAATGATAAAGGTAATTGCGTTGCGGTCCAACCCGACGGGAAAATCTTGGTCGCTGGTTACGCGGCGAATCCGGTGCAAACCGACTTTGCAGTCGTGCGTTACAACACGAATGGTAGCCTTGATACCAGCTTCAATGGTATCGGTAAAGTGACCACTGATATTGGTGGCACGAGCGATACTGCCTACGCGATGGCAATCCAAACCGACGGGAAAATTGTTGTGGCCGGCGGGTCTTACAACCCTACCAACGGCTTCCAGAAGTTCGCGCTTGTTCGTTATGGAACCGATGGCTCTCTTGATCCGAGCTTCATTGGGACGGGAATAGTGACCACCCGTATCGGTGTGGGCAACGCTATCGCTTTTTGCGTGGTGCTCCAAGGAGATGGAAAACTGTTAGTTGGCGGTTTTTCAACCATAGATAACGTGAATACCTCCTTCACCGTGGCTCGCTACAACTCAAACGGGACGCTCGACCCGACTTTCGGGACGGGTGGAGTAGTCCAAACTCCCAACACTTACGACCAAGCGTATGGGATCGCACTGCAAAAAGACGGGAAGATTGTTTTGGGAGGGACGAACAGCATTGGGGGTTCCGGCAATTTTGGAATCATGCGCTACAATCCGAACGGAAGTTTGGATTCGACTTTTAATGGCAGTGGGATAGTGACGACGAGTTTTCCGGGATACACCAACATCGGCGGATCGGGCGTGGCAATTCAGAATGATGGAACAATTGTATTGGCGGGACGTGTTAGTAACACGAAGCCCAATTTTGCCCTCGCGCGCTATCTTGGTGTTCCACTGGTGCCAGACATCGCAGTTGAGCAGCCGACAGGTTCCGACCTTGTAGATGGGTCGGCAACCGTGGATTTCGGTGTCGTGGTTGCGGGCAGCGCGGCAGAGCGCATTTTTACGATTAGGAATCAGGGCGGTGTCGATCTTGCGGGAATCGGTATCACCTTCGATGGCGTCGATAGAAGCGACTTTGCAGTATCCGCGAGTCCGAGCGGCACCGTCCCCGCCCCCATAGGCTTCACTACTTTCACAGTTCGTTTCCTTCCGAGCTTTGCAGGAATCAAGACTGCGGCCCTCCACATTGCGAGCGACGACCCTGACGAAAATCCGTTTGATGTCATCCTCACTGGGCACGCTCTCGGACCGAATGCCGATGCCGATGGCGATGGCATGACGAACAGTGCCGAGGCGAACCTCGCGGCCTTTGGATTCGACCCGCTTGCGAATGACAGTGCTCGATTGAGCCTGTTTCGCGTAAATGGACTATATCAGGCCAGCGATATGCAAACGCTCGCGTTTGGGAGCCCCCTACTGACGAAAGACCCCGCCAACGGGCATTTTCATTTAAGCATCGCGTTGCAGAAATCAGCAAACATGGGCAACTGGTCTCCGCTCGTTGGATTTACTCCCACTTACGATCCGCAGACGGGGCGCATCGACATCGAAATTACGCCGGACGCGTCAAACGCACAGTTTTACCGCGTGCTGGGATCAAAACCTTGATCATCGTTGGCATAAAGCGACTTTCAATAACCGGAATGCGGGGAAACTATTACGGGAAGGAGTCGCTGCTAGAATTTCGGTGCGCCCGTAAAGCGCGCCTCAACGCGGGTGAAAGTCCCGTCGGTGCAATTAGACGGTTCAGCACCGCAGACCGTGCCAA
>JAYTUF010000203.1:0-2462 GCA_043744755.1 Anatilimnocola sp. | reverse complement strand
GGCAGGAGCCTCGCCCTCCCACGGAGAGATCGCCCTCCCACGGAGAGATCGCCCTCCCACGGAGAGATCGCCCTCCCACGGAGAGATCGCCTACCGATTAACCCACCAACCGCAGCCTGGGAGCTTTGTTCATTTCGTTGGACAGCGGCGCGATCTGCCTACCCTGCGCCTTCGCAAACGTCGCCAAAGCCAGCAACGGGAAGTAAATTGGATAGGCGTGATACTTCAAATAGAAGACCCGCGGGAAACCGGTACCCGTGAATTGATCTTCGGCCCAAGTGCCATCGGCCTGTTGTTCATTGACAAGCCACTGCACGCCCCGCTCGACGGCCGGATGATTGGCGAGTCCCGCGGCCATCAAGCCAAGCAAGGCCCACGCAGTTTGAGAAGCGGTAGCCGGTCCTTGTCCACGCAGATGCGGTTTTTCATAAGAGTCCGCCGATTCGCCCCACGCGCCATTTGCCTGCTGATGACTGAGCAGCCAATTGGCCCCGCGTTGCAGCAGCGGATCATCGTTGGGCAAGCCAACGGCGTTCAGTCCGACCAGCACCTGCCAGGTGCCATAGATGTAGTTCACGCCCCAACGGCCGAACCAACTGCCGTCGGTCTCTTGCGTGCCGCGGAGATAGTTCACCGCGCGATCGACGACGGGCTGCCCCGGCTTCGCGCCCCACAGCGCGAGCGCTTCGAGAACCCGGCCGGTGAGATCGGGCGTGCTAGGGTCAATCATCGCGTTGTGATCGGCAAACGGCACGCGGCAGAGGAACTCGCTGTCGTTGTCTTTATCGAAGGCGCCCCAGCCACCGTCGCTATTCTGCATGGCCTGCACCCACCGGCGAGCCCGCTCGCAAGCGCCCATCGCCCAGCGGCGGCGCGCATCGGCTTCATCAACGTGCATGTCGCTGCTGGCACGAGGCTTTTGTAATTTCGTCCGGCTCGCAATGAATGCTGCCTTGTCCGAAACCTTCAGCAGCTCCTTGACGGCGATCATCACCATCGCGGTGTCGTCAATGTCCGGATAGAAATCGTTGTGATGTTCAAAGAACCAGCCGGCCGGCGCAGCATCCACTTTATTCGCCCAATCGCCGGGCCGCGTGACTTCCTTTTCGAGCAGCCAATCAATGGCGGCGGTCAACGGCTGATCGTCAATGGTCACGCCGCTGGCCGCCAGGGCACGGACCGTGAGGGCGGTGTCCCAGACGGGCGACAGGCAAGGCTGCAAGTGCGCGGAGTCATCGTCTTCAATCGTCAAAGCGGCCAGTTGCTCGTGGTTGTAACGCACTTCGGCGGAGTCATCGTCATAGCCCAGGCACTTGAGCGCGATGATGCTCCAGATGATGGGCGGAAAGATCGCCCCCAAGCCATCGCTGTGGGCGAAGCGCTGCGTCATCCAGTCGGTCGCGACCCGCAATGCGCGACGCCGCAGCGGCTTGATCCGCTTGCGCTCCAGCCATTTCAAGCCTTGGTCAACACGGCGGAAAAAAGTGTCCCACTTGAACCAACTGGTCTCCGGTTTCAAGCCAGGGCAACGGAGTTCCGGCCATTGGTCGGCGGGCTTCAAAAACAATTCACCAATGCAACGGTCGGGCGGCAGTTGCCGCGCCGGGCGGTGGGCCCACATGATCGACAGCGGCACCACAATCGTCCGCGACCAGGCGCTCAGTCTGTAGATATTGATCGGCGACCACTTGGGCAGCAGCACTAGTTCGGGCGGCACCGCGGGGCACTGATCGTACGAAATCTGCCCCAGCAGCGCGAGATAAAACCGCGTGAAGCTGTTCACGGCATCAGCGCCGCCGGCCGCGCGAATCGCGTTACGGGCCCGCACCATGTATTCTTCGTAACGGTCGTGGCCCGTGAGCTTGAGCGCGAAATAGGCCTTCACACTGCCGCTGATTTCGAGTTCACCGCCCGGATACATGGCCCAGCCGCCGGTGGGCAATTGCGTGTCGATTAGCCGCTGGGCACACTTCGTCGCGATGGGCGAGTTCTCGCGCCGCAGCCAGGCGAGCAGCAGAATGTATTCACTCTGCAGGATGCTGTCCCCTTCCAGCTCCGCGCACCAAAAGCCGGCTGGTTGCTGCTGGTCGAGCAGCCATTGCCGCGTACTATGCACTGCGGCAGCCAGCGAATCGAATGCGGGGGCCTGCTCGGGTGCAGCGGGCGAGAAATGGGGTCGTGGTACGCGGCTTGGCTCTGGGGCTGACATTCCCTCGAATCCTCCTTGCCCAGCCGTGGTCGCTGGCGAACTCGCTCCCCAAGAGCGTGTACGCTAGCGGCCCCCTGCGGCCAGCCAAATCCACGTATAAGGAATCAGCCACCCGCCTACAAGATCAATCGCCGGGCGCTACAATGGAGGAACCGGTTCTGGGAGCCGAGCCGCGACGGTGGCCGGTTCTGGGAGGGCGAGGCTCCTGCCGAGCCGCGACGGTGGACTTTCAATCGCCGCGGGCCAACTTTGT
>JAYTUF010000202.1:0-2463 GCA_043744755.1 Anatilimnocola sp. | reverse complement strand
CGAGACTGTCGCACCGTTTAACTTGATGCCTATGGGGTGAGGTACTCCGAACCTCTGGGTTTTGGCTGAGATGCAAGCCCTGTTTAGCGACAATTACTTCTCCCGTCTGACGACAATTAGATTTCCCGTCGCAACGACAATTACCAGGGCCAGCGACAATTAGAACCACGCGCCGACGACAATTAGATTTCCTGTTGCAGCTGACGGCGTAGACTGATCGCAAACTCTTCGCACAAGGAGGCTTGCGATGGTCACTGACAAACAGGTCCGCGTTTTGGTTCGGCTCCTTTTGGATAACAGGTCGATCGTTCGGGCAGCGAGGCTCACGGACATGGATGAGAAGACGGCACGCAAATACCGCGATCTGGGCACGTTGCCCAGCGAAAGCACCAAGCCGCACGATTGGGCGACTCGGCCCAATCCGTTCGAGGTGGTCTGGGACGAGGTTCGCGAACTGCTTGAAGGCAATCCTGGACTGCAAGCGAAGACGATCTTCGGCGAGTTGCAGCGGCGCTATCCGGGCCGTTTTATGGACAACCAACTGCGGACATTGCAGCGTCACATTAAGGTTTGGCGTGCCACGAGCGGGCCGGCCAAGGAGGTGTTCTTCGCGCAGGTGCATGAGCCAGGCCGGCTGGGCGCGTCGGACTTCACGTCGATGAACGAATTGGGCGTGACGATCCAGCAGCAGCGTTTCGACCATTTGACCTACCACTTCGTCTTGACGTACTCGAACTGGGAGACGGCAACGATCTGCTTTTCGGAGAGCTTCGAAAGTTTGAGCGAGGGATTGCAAAACGCGTTGTGGAAGTTGGGCGCCGTGCCCGAGCGTCATCGCACCGACCGGATGAGTTTGGCGGTCAACAACGCGTCGGACAAGAAGGAGTTCACGCAGCGTTACGAAGGATTGATGGCGTACTGTGGCATGACGCCGGAGAAGATCCAAGCGGGTCATGGCAATGAGAATGGCGACGTGGAACAGCGTCATCATCGCTTCAAACAAGCGGTCGATCAGGCCTTGATGTTGCGGGGCAGCCGGGATTTCGCGAGCCGGACCGCCTACGCTCTTTTTCTGCAGCGTCTGTTGGATCAACTCAACGCGGGGCGGGGTGAACGTTTGGCGGAGGAACTCGCGAAGTTGCGTGCCTTGCCCGAACGACGCTTGGAAGCATGCAAACGTTCGCCGGCCCGAGTGGACAGTGGCAGCCTGATTCATGTGGAGAGGAATGTCTACTCGGTGCCGAGCCGACTGATCGGCGAAAAGGTGGAAGTTCGTCTGTATGTGGAGCACCTGGAAGTGTGGTACGCGCAGCAACTCGTCGAACGATTGCCGCGTTTGCGGGGTCGCGACAAGGACCACGTCAACTATCGGCACATCATCGACTGGCTGGTGCGCAAGCCGGGGGCGTTCGCGATGTATAAGTATCGAGCGGCCTTGTTCCCGTCGAGTTATTTCCGCATGGCCTACGATGATTTGCTGATGCGTCCAAACACTTATGCCGACAAGGAATACCTGACGATCTTGAAGTTGGCGGCGCACGAGAGCGAGGTTCAGGTGGAAGCGGCGTTGCGAGAGTTGCTGACGCGCGACCAACCGGTTTCGGCGTCGGCGGTCGAGGCGTTGCTCGGCGCACCGTTGCTAAGCAGTTATTCGTATCAGCGGTTGATCGATGAAGTCCGGATCGACGCGGTCGATCTGAGTTGTTTCGATGTCTTGTTCACGGACAAGGAGGTCCCTGATGAAAGCGGAGAAAACGGAAGCGGTGAAGGAACGCCTGGAAGCGCAGCTCAAGGAACTGCGCCTGCCGACGGTGCGATCGAGCTACGAGGAGTTAGCCCGGCAAGCGGAGCAGGAGACGCTCAGCTACGAGCGTTACCTACTGAACCTGTGCGACCAGGAATGTCAGGAACGCTGGCGGCGGAAGATCGAACGCCTGCTGCGGGAATCGTGCTTGCCCTTGGAGAAGACCTTCGCGACGTTCGACCTGAAGCGGTTGCCGACGAAGGTGGCGCGGCAAGTGCAGAGCCTGCGCGAGGGGGACTTCGTGGATCGCAAGGAAAATCTGCTGGGGTTTGGCAAGCCGGGCTCAGGGAAGACGCATTTGTTGTGCGCGTTGGCCCACGACCTGGTGCACAAGGGGCGGCGGGTTCGCTTCACGACGTGCAGCCTGTTGGTGCAGGGACTGTTGGCGGCGAAACGCGACCTGAAACTGAGCCGCGTGTTGAAGCGCTTGGCGAGCTACGAAGTATTACTGATCGACGATTTGGGCTATGTGCAGCAGGATCGCGCAGAGATGGAGGTGCTGTTCACGCTGCTGGCGGATCGCTACGAACGGGGCAGCAGGGTGAACAGCACCTCCATCTCTGCGCGGTCCTGCTGCACCTAGCCCAAATCGTCGATCAGTAAAACTTCGTAGCTCGCCCGTCGCTTCAACACGCGGCTCAGTTTCAGGTCGCGCTTCG
>JAYTUF010000201.1:0-9565 GCA_043744755.1 Anatilimnocola sp. | reverse complement strand
ATGCTTCTGGCGCGGACTTCGGAAGAGGGGCAGGATTGGCGGGCTTTACAGAAGAAGATGGCCTATCCATTTACCTTTCGCTCTTGAGGAACAATCTTGGAGAGTCGCGCTACCAGAAATACCGATCAACGGCGATTCGTGCATGGCGCGATGGGTATCGCGAAGCGTCAGGAAGATAATGTTCGTCGAGGAGTTAATCTACTATGAAAATCGCCTCCGTTTGCACGATCCCGCTCGGCGGGGCTACACACGATCATGGCTGGCCGGGCGGGACCGATCCGAATGTGCAGTACAACACATTGCTGGAAGTCATTGGCGATGATGGCATCTCCGGTCTCGGCAGTTGTTACACGACGCGGGCACTGGTGGAAGGATCGCTCGAGTTGCTGCGGCCGCACCTGATTGGCGAAACAGCACTCGAGCCGGATCGTGTCAGCGAGAAGTTACGGCAGAGCATGTTCTGGCTCGGACGAGGCGGATCGGTCGAACATGCGATCAGCGGCATCGACATTGCCCTCTGGGACTTGTGGGGCCAGGCTCTTGGTCAACCCGTGTCGAAGCTGCTCGGCGGCAATTATCGCGACCGGATCAAGCCTTATGCGTCGATCCTCTTCGATCAGCCGGGGCCGCTGCGCGACGCACTGTTGGTGCAAAAGGAACGAGGCTTTCGCGCCATCAAGATGGGTTGGCGGCCGTTCGGTCGCGTGAGTCGGCAACTGGACGAATTGCTAATTCGCACGGCCCGCGAGACCGTGGGCGAAGAGGTGGAACTGATGGTCGATGCCGGCGGCAGCGAGCAGTTCTGGCCCCATAGCGTGAGTTGGGCTCGCGAGACTGCGAAGATGCTCGGTGACTATGGCATCACGTGGTTTGAAGAAGCCCTCAAGCCCGATGATGTCGAGGGCTTTGCACAACTCCAAGCTACATCACCGGTGTTGATCGCCACCGGCGAAGTTCTCACACGGCGGCAGGCATTTCAGCCGTTTCTACTGAAGCGGGCCGTCGATATTATTCAGCCAGATCTGACCAAGTGCGGCGGTCTCAGTGAAGGCCGCAAACTTGGCTGGCTGGCTTATGACCAGGGAGTGTTGCTCGTGCCACACGGCTGGAACACCGCGGTCGGGGTGGCCGCGGATCTGGCACTTTCGGCAGCCCTCCCGGTCGCCCGCTGGGTGGAATATCAAACGGGCGTCCCTTATATCGAAGACATCCTGGAGCAACCCTTCCAGCTCGACGCCGACGGCATGTTGCCAGTGCCAACTGGACCGGGGTTGGGGATTAAGCTGAATCGGGAGGCGGTGCGGGCGATGGGAGCGTGACGGCTAGGAGAGTAGAGAATTGAAAGTAGAAAATAGAAAGTAGCTTGAAATGCAACGCATCCGTGCCTTTATCGCCGTCGAACTAGCCAGCAGCGTGTTGACGCGGGCGAAGGGGCTCGTGGAGAAATTGAAGACGCCGGGCGTGGAGGTGAACTGGATTCAGCCGACGCAGATGCATCTCACGCTGAAGTTTCTCGGCAACCTGACCGATGCTGACGTTCCCGATATTTGCCGCGTGGTGGCAGCCGCTGCCGCGGAGATTGAACCGTTCGAAATCATCTGCCGCGGCCTGGGCGGTTTTCCGACTTCAGCCGAAGCCCGCACGCTCTGGATTGGCATCGAACAGGGGCACGATGAACTGCGCGAACTGCAGGCCGCCATCGACGGGGCACTGCAAAAGACGCTCGGGTTTGCGAAGGAGCAGCGCGGCTTCACGCCGCACCTGACCATCGGCCGCGTGAAAGGCGGCACGGAAGAGGGAATGAGCGAACTCGCGGGGAAGCTCGGCGAACTCGCGCATTACGACGCCGATTTGTCGGTTGTGGAAGAGGCGATTGTGTTCGCCAGTTTTCTGGGGCGGAGTGGTCCGACTTATGAGGCGCTGGCGCATTGCCCGCTCGCGGAGTGACGCCCGTGGGGCAAGTGTTTATGGCACCGAGACTGGTTCGCCGTCATCGCGGTTGGCGAGGCGGTCGAGAGTGGTCAGGTCGGTGGAAACTTGCAGGGCTTTGACCGAACCATCTCCGAAGACGAACTGGCAAATACCTGGGTGCCAACTGCCGAATCGACCTACTGAAGCGTTTAGGTCGCGAGCGATGGGAGCGCCCGTGCCCAGTTGTTTGAATGAACTGCCATGATCGCCGTTCCAGATCGAGCCATCGTTGAATTCGAATCGTTTCCGCACATGCTTCTCGCCAATGAACACGACGTTGCTCAGGCCGTCGGTGACGTTGGCAAATTTCAAGTACGGCGGACCCTTATACCAAAACGGCCCATTGGCGCGATCAAGTTCCGTCACGGTCGGTGTGCTCATTCCAGGATAATAGTCGGCCACGCCGGGCGGCGCTCCGCAGTTGGTCGCATAATCGCCGACGCCACCGGGCGTGTGCGGTACCGACCCATTTTGATGCTTGTCGGTATCGGGCAGTGAGAGCAGCGTGGGTCGTTGCCGCGAAGGGCACAGATAAAATTTGAACGTTTTTTCGCGGACTTCCTGCGTCTGCGTGTAGTACTCCAGCTTCATGTCCCATTTATCAAAATGGTTGCGTTGCTCGAGGAAGGGGAGCAGCGTGACAAAGGCGGTCTCGCGTGTATCGAGCCGTGTGTAAGGTATCGTCTGATACGTATCATGAAAATTCTGCACGGCCAGCCCCATCTGCTTGAGATGGTTGACGCACTGCGTCCGCCGGGCCGATTCACGGGCGGCTTGCACCGCCGGCAAGAGCAGCGCGACCAGCACGCCGATAATCGCAATCACCACGAGCAGTTCCACCAGAGTGAAACCACGCGCCCGCCGACCAAAGTCCAGCATGGGTCGATCTCCACTAATTCGAGAGAGGTTCGCAGCCAACACGCAATCCTAACCGCCAATTCTCAACGGCGTCAAACAATTGCCGGCCACATTTCCGAATTCAGCACTCCTCCCCCGCCTCAAATTCGCTAGTCACCGCCCTCGCCCCACGTTACATTAAATCTGAACCGAGAGCGCTGGGAACTGAGGCGAGGAGCTTGTCTGGATGTCGATTCCGATACCCGTTTTTTGGTCGCTGCTGCAGGAGAGCCGGCTGCTGGCTCCCGAGCAGTGTCAACAGTTGGCCGCCGACTTTTCGCAGGTGAAAGGGGCGAGCGAGCAGAGCAATGCGCGCACGGTGGCCGAATGGCTCGTAGCGCGAAATGTGCTCAGCAAATATCAAACGATGATTCTGCTGGCGGGCCGGCCGGGTCCCTTTCATTATGGCGATTACAAAGTTTACGACCGAATCGAGAAGGGACGCTTGGGCGGTTGCTTTCGCGCGGTGCATGGCCCCACGGGTCACCCCGTGCTGCTGCAGTTTCTGACCGGCGCGGTGCTTCAAGATCCGCACGCCTGGGCCGATGCGGTGCAGAACACTCTTTCCGCTTGCACGGTGCAATCGCCCCACGTGCAGCGATTTTTTGAGCCAGTCGATCTCGGCTCGTTTAAGTTTGTCGTCGCCGAAGACCTCCGCGGCGTGACGCTGGACGAACGCCTGACGATGGGCCGGTTTCCGCCGGCCGAAGCTTGCCGCCTGGCGCGGATGGCCGCGTTGGGTCTCGCGCAGTTGCATCAATCCGGACGAGCGCATGGCGATGTGCGGCCGACGAACCTGTTTCTGGATACCTCGGTGCCGGGTCATCCCGGCGATGTGCGAGTGCTGTTCGATCCGCATGTGGTGCCCGGACCGATTAATTTTGCCCAGGCCGATGCGGGGGCAAAGCTCACGGCCATGTCGGACTATCTCGCGCCGGAACTGATGCACCCAGGTCGCATGCCCGACCCCTTAAGCGACATTTATTCGCTCGGTTGCACGCTCTATTGTTTGCTCTCGGGCAGCCCGCCGTTTATCGGCGGCAACGTGTTGCAGAAGATGACTCGCCACGCGACCGAGGCCATTCGTCCACTCGAGACGTTCGGCGTGCCGCAACCGCTGGCCCAGCTTGTCACTTATCTGCTCGCCAAGAACCCGCAGGTGCGGTATCAATCGGCGGCTATCGTGGCCGAGCAACTAGCGCCGTTCATCGATCCCGCGCAGCTCTATACCAATCCGCCGCAGCCGCTCCCCACGCAGGCTGGCTACGAACATTGGGTGCTGCAAAAACAGGCGCATTTGGCCGCCGCGGCGCAGCCGGTACAGCAACCGGAACCGGAGCCGGAATCGGCGTCGCGGTTTGGCGGGTTACGAATTCAAGAAGCGGGCGAAGCCGTCGCCGCGGCCAAAGGCAAGGACGGATCAGCCATTCCCGTGGCTATTAGCGGGGCGAATCCGAGCGGTGGATCAAGGCGATTTGTGACGGCACAAGAGCACGTCGCCCAGCGTGAGAAGGACCAGACGCGCACCGTGATCACCGCCCTCGTCGGCGTCGGCGCCGTGGCGATTTCGCTGATCATTGTCGTCTATTCGATGAACAGTAAGCCTACTCCAACGGTAGTCACAACCATCGTCAAGCCAGTCGATGACACTCCCAAGCCAATTGAGATGAAGCGCACGGTGGAAAGCGATTTTCCGGGCACTAATACGAAAAAGGTGATCAAGACCAGCAACACAGGCAATGGCGGAACCACTCCCGCCGTCATTAACGGCAACACCGATCCGCCGCCCCCCGTGAATCCTGAAGTGGCCGCCGAAGGGGGGCCGACGCAGCAAGTGGTTGCCGATGATGGTCAACTGCTGTGGGCGTCGCCGACCGCGGGCAAGCCGGTCGATTTCCGCCTCGTGCCGCCGGAAGGGCAGGTGTTCATCATCGTCCGCCCGGCCGACATACTCGCCACTGGCGAAGGGGCCAAGGTGCTCGCAGCCCTCGGTCCGCAGTTCGCCGCGGGTCGCACGGCCTGGGAGAAAGCCGCGGGGCTGGCGCTGGCCGACGTCGCGCAGATGATCGTCACGTTGCACAACAACGAAGGAAAGTTCCCCCGCGTCTCGTATGCCATCCACACCAAGAGCTTGATTCCCAGCAACGATTTGCTGACGCGGTGGGGCAATCCCACCGCGGCGAAAGAAGGCAACAATACCTATTACCAAGGTCAGCAGACTAGCTACTTCCTCAATGACTCGCCGCAGGGGACGAGCGCGTTTGTGATGGGAGAGGCAATCGATGTGAAGGAAGTTGCCAAGGTGGGCGGCGTCGCGCCGGTGATGGCCCGCGATCTGGAGCGACTCAAGCGGGTCATCGACGGCGATCGGCACGTCAACCTGTTGTTCAATCCCGACTTTTTCGATAGCGACGACGGCGAGCCGCTGTTCCGCGGCGCGTGGGCCAAGGCGCGGCAACCTCTCGATATCTTTCTGGGGGATGAACTGGAAGCTGGCCTGGTGAGCATGCAATTCGGCGGTGCGTTCTATCTCGAAATGCGGATGCTGGGGCAAGTCGGCCGGGACCGTAACGCGCTGGCCAATGATCTCAAGGGACGGCTAAGCCAGGTCCCCAAGTCCGTCGAGGATTATTTAGACGTGATCGATCCACCCAAGTATTGGGCCAAGCTGGCCTATAGCTACGCCCGCATGATGCAGGATCTGCATCAGGCCATGCGAATCGGCGTCGAGGGAGACCAGGCCGTGATCAACGCTTATCTGCCCAGTTATGCAGCGCATAACATAGTGCTGGGTGGTGAACTGCTGGTGTCGACCGCGCCTGGTAGTGGAACCGGGGTGGCAACGGCCGGCCCAGCTCCGCCTGCGGGTCCGAAGACGCTGGAGGAGGTGCTGGCGATGAAGTCGTCGATGGTGTTTGACGCCAACCCGCTTGAATTCTGCATGCGCGATCTGGCGCTGGACGCCCAGGATGTGGCCAAGGGTTCACCCTTCGGCAAAGGTGGCGCCACGGAGTTCGCCATCAAGATCATTGGTGATGACTTGAAGATCGACGGCATCACGCGGAATCAAACGGTCCGTGACTTTAAGCACGAGAACAAGACCATTGGCGAACTGCTGACCGCGCTCGTGATGAAGGCTAATCCCGTCACCACGGTGAAGACACCCGACGAAGCCGATCAAAAGCTCCTCTGGGTGGTGGGCCCCGATCCGGATAATCCAGCCAAACAGATGATTTTGATCACCACCCGCGCCGCGGCGGCTACCAAAAAGTACACGCTCCCGCCGCAGTTCCGGCCAAAGGGAGCGTAACGATTCTGCGGGCGGATCTTTTGTGGGCTAAGATTGAGAGAATCACCGACGACGCTCTTTGCGAGAATGAACCGCCATCGTGGAAGCCTTTGCCCTCACCTGCACGACCTGCAAATCGCGGCTGAAAGTCCGCGACCTGGCGGCCATTGGCCAGATCATGGCCTGCCCCAAGTGCGGCGGCATGGTCCTGGTCAAGCCATCCGAGGCCGCAGCGCCGGCGGCCAGTGATACGGGTGAAACGCGGCCCGACCTCTCGAACCCACTGCGGCCCTTGCCTCCGGTCAACTCGGCGACGTTTGCCATCAAGAGCGATGCTTTCGACGATGTCGATGAGCTGCTGGGCAACGTCCCGCCGCGAAACATGGTTCCGTCACCCACGGCGCGAACTGCAACGCCTTCGACGACAGCCGGACCCGCGAATTCCGTCATCAAGTCTCCGGATGGAAAGAAGTCATCGGATTCGCAGGCGAAAACCCTTTCGCAGAATGACATTTCGGTTCCGCCCGTGGCACCTAAAAGTACGGCACCTAAAAGTACGGCACCTGCTGCCGTGCCGAATGCGAAGCCCAATCCACAACCGCAGCGGGCGGCCGTTACCCCGCTCGTTCCCGTTGTGGTTCCAGTAGCCCCAGCTCTTCTTGATCAGGCCGCGATCGCCCCGGAAGTAATTCCGGCTACGGAAGCCGTAACCGGCAGTCCTTGGCAATACTGGGCAATGGTTTCGGCCTCGGGCGTCCTAGGCATTGTGCTCGCGATTGGCGTTGTGGCCATTTCAATCGCCTGGTTCAGCGCCCCTCCCAAGCCAATAGCGCTTTTGCCGCCCGTCGTGCCAGCGGTTGAAACACCACTGACACAACCTCCGCCCGGCGTTCCCGCAACGATCACTCCAGCAACAAACAACAACGTCCCCGCCAACATTCCGCCGGTGCAACGCATTGAACTGCCGCCGACCCCGGCGCCGCCAGTTCCAATGCCGGTGACGAAGCCACCAGAACCAATGCCAGCGGAGCGTGATCCGCTGGGCCTCACCGAACCGCCGCCGGTGGAGAAACCGCTCGTCGCGGCGAACGACCCGCTGAGCAAGTTCGATAACATCCTGGGCGGCGGGCCGGCCGATCCCGCGCCTGCTCCCGCCGCGCCCAAACCGGTTTTGCCGCCGCTTGAAGAAGATCCAGGCCCTCCGACCACCGTTGTCGCTTTGCCCAAACCCCAGGCGCGGCACATCGAGGCCGCCGCCCGGCTGGCTGATCCGCTCCCCGCGATTGAAATCAGCGGTTCGCCCCTTGCCGACTTTCTGCAAGTGATGCAAGACCTCAGCACGGTGCCGATCACGCTCCGGCCTGATGGCCTGGCAATGATCAAGCTCACTCCCTTCACGCCCGAAACACAAGTGACCTGGAAGGGTTCCGCCACCACGGTCGGCGATGCGATTCAAGGGGCGCTCCAGCCGCTGGGACTCGAAGCCAAGATCGAAGCCGATCAACTAGTGATCGATGTCGCCAGCCCGCAACTGACAACGATGCGGCTGAGCGTGAAGGACCTCACACTGGGTGATGAACAACGGGCCAGTGAACTTGCGGCCGTGTTGCAGTCGTTCGTAGCGCCGGAAAGTTGGGGGGACGAAGAAACTCAGCCCGCGATCACGGCCAGCAAAGACGAACTGGTCGTGCGGCAGCATCGCGGGGCACTCGCTGAGTGCGTGCTGCTCATCGAAAAGCTCCGCATCGCCCGCGGACTTCGCCCCGCTGGCCGGTTCGATCCCAAGCTGTTCGAATTGACGACGCGCAGCGAGAAGGCCAAGACGCTGCTCGCCAATCCGATCACGCTGAACTACAGTCAGTCCACGCCGCTGCTGCGGATTACCGATCGACTCGGCAAAGTTGCCGGCGTGCGGATTCTGATCGATTGGCAATCACTGGATGCGGCCGGTTGGAATCCCGCCGCCGAAGCCACGCTGAGCGTGGAGAAGCAACCGCTCTCAACCGCGCTGACCGATCTCACCCGCCGGATGGAACTTGCCTGGCGCGCGGTCGATGCCCGGACCGTGCAGATTCTTTCGCCACAAACCCTGGCGGACCGGACAGAGCTCGAAGTGTATCCGGTGAGCGATCTCGCCAAGGACAATGCCGCGGGAACATTGCTCGTCGCCAAAATCCGCACGACGCTCGGCGGCCAGTCGTTCCGCGACGCCGGCGGCCGCGGCGAACTACGGTTCGATGCGACCGGCAAATGCCTGCTGGCTTCATTGTCGCAGCCGCAGCAGCAGCAACTGGCGGTGCTGCTAAGCAGCCTGCGCAAACAACTGCCGGACACGAAGTAACGTGCCCCGTCCTGGCAAAATCATCATCAGCCGCTGGGCGCTAGCCCACGGTTCTGTGGCGGGTACCAGGACGAAACCGCAGGTAGCGCCCAATGGCTGATCCTAATGAGCTTCGCAACTTAAACAAGTGCGCAGCCCTGGCACCGAGGAGCGACAGACGACGCCTCGCCCGTTGGAGTTATTGGCAGAGTTGCTAACTAAGTCGTTATCAAATGCTGATATGTTGTTGATAACGTGTGGCCGGCAATGAACTTCGGGACACTGGAGGCTTAGCGAAAAGTTGCGTGAGAACTGTGATCACGGAGTTGGGCCGCCGCGAAAGAGCCGCTCGCTGGCGCTCGCGGTCAGCTCGACGGAGCGAGCTGAATACCATGTCCTTCTAACGGGGAGGGGTGTTGAGAAAGGGGGTGGTTTTTTCAACGCGCACCTAGCGCCATTTGGGGGTGCGGCGCGGGGTGGTGTTGATTAACCCGGTCGCGAACTCAACAAACCGGGGCTTTCGACAGGCAGGGTCACAGACCTGGAGGTCTGTGGCCAAGAGTTTACGGCGTGGGCAGCGGGCCAAGCTGGGCATAGCTCGTCGGGTCGGTCACGCCGGCCAGGGCAAACGCTTCCCGGCGCTCGACGCAGGTGCCGCATTGGCCGCAGTGGATGTCGCCACCTTCGTAGCAAGACCACGTGGCGGCGAAATCGACTTGTAACTGCGACCCGGCCCGGACAATGTCTGCCTTCGACAGATTCAGGAATGGGCAATGCAGTTCCACCGGCTGCCAATCGGCCAAGGCAAACGAGTGTCGCATGGCTTCGACAAATGCGGGGCGGCAATCGGGATAGATGGTGTGATCGCCAGCGTGGGCACCATACGCGACGCGCTGGCACTGCCGGCTCAGCGCCCAACCGGCGGCGACGGCCAGCATGATCATATTGCGATTGGGGACGACGGTGGCCTTCATCGAGTCTTCGGCATAATGTCCATGCGGCACGGGCACCTCGGCGCTCGTCAGGCTGGAACCAGCCAGCAGCGGCGTGATTGTCCGCAAGTCCGCAAGACGCCATTCGAGACCCAG
>JAYTUF010000200.1:0-2467 GCA_043744755.1 Anatilimnocola sp. | reverse complement strand
CTCCGGGGAGAGGGTTGGGGTGAGGGGTCTGGCTTGGCAACTTGACGTCGAGTTGCTAAACGCGGCTCCACGGGAGCGCATCGCGCTCGCAATTGGAGAGTAGATAGTGGAAATTAGAGAGTTGATTTCAATGACCAACGCCACCCTCCCACGTCGCATCGAACTGCTGGGCGTTGAACTCGACCCGCTGACCATGCGGCAGGCCGTCGAGACGGTGCTGGAATGGACTCGTTCCGAGGACGCTGTCCGTTGCCGGTATGTCGTCACGCCGAACGTCGATCATATCGTCCTGCTGCAGCATCATGCCGGGTTGCAGGCCGCCTATGAAGAAGCTGATTTGATTCTGGCCGACGGGGCACCCGTCGTGTGGGCCTCGCATCTGCTCGGCCGCAGCCTGCCCGACCGCATCCCGGGTTCCGATCTCACCCCCGCGATCTTTGCCGCCGCGCCCGCCGACCAGATGCTGAAGGTCTATTTACTCGGCGCGATGCCCGGCGTCGCTGAAGTCGCTGCAGCAAACATCGAGCGTCGCTGGCCGCAGGTGAAAGTCGTGGGCTGCTACAGTCCGCCCCTGGGCTTTGAAAAGTCGGCGGCCGAGAATGAGAAGATACTCTCACAAATTGCCGCTGCGTCGCCGGATTTGCTGATCGTGGGTGTGGGCGCTCCCAAACAGGAGTTGTGGGTGCATGCCCAGCGGGAACAGATCGCCGCGCGGGCTGCCTTGTGTGTGGGCGCGACCATCGATTTCTTAGCGGGCGAAAAAAGTCGCGCGCCGCAGTGGATGCGAAACGTCGGCATTGAATGGGTACATCGCCTGGCCACCGAACCACGTCGTCTAGCAGGCCGATATGCCCGCGATGCCTGGATCTTTCCGCAGCTTGTGCTGCGGTCATATCTCCGCGGCCGCGCGTAGGCCGGAACAAACGTACTCGTGCAGTTCCGGCAGGAATCGCAAGTTGCGCCGTCGTTGCAAATCTTGCCGGAACTGCGGAGAACCTTGTTCCGGCCTACTCAAGCTAAACAATCACACTCGTCAGTGATTGAAAATAGGGATGCTTGCGAATCGGGTCGAAGTCCCGCTCGCTGCCGACCAGGTCGCGATATTCCGGCTGCAGGTCGAAGGCTTGCGACAGATACGAGCAGGCCAGCTTCACATTGCCGGCCAGGCTCCAGTAGCAGGCCAGATTGTAGTGCAAGATCGGCTGTTCGGCGTCGGCTTCGAGACCTTCTTCCAAGGCTTGAATCGCCAGGTCGAGCCGCTTCATCCGCTTGAAGCACCAGCCGAGCGCCAAGCGGACGTGATAGTTCTCGGGTTCCAAGTCGGCTGCTTCTCGCAACGGCTTCACCGCGTCGCCAAAGCGTTCCATCGTGCGGAAGGCCTGGCCGCGGAGAAACAAAATGTGGGCCTGCAGTCCGCCCGGATTATCGATGCGGTCGAGCGTGACGAGCACTCGTTCGCCAACCCGGTCCCGCGCGTCGGGGCGGCAAGGCCAGCGACTACCGAAGACGGTGATTAAATCCAAATAGCCTTCGGCTTCGCGAAGGATTTGCTGGCGACGGATGCGGTTGGGATCGGACATGGCGAATCGTCTCGGCCACGGTGGACGTGTTGATTCAGCAAGTGCTGAATCTGGATCGCTCTCTACTGAATTCTAACCGGCGCTTTCAAAAACCCAAATTTTGAGGCAGGTAATTCTGGCAGGAATCTCAAAATAAAGAAGATCAAACCCCGTGTTTCGTACTGTTCTAACGGCCAAGCAAACCTTGCCGTCACTGGTCTTCATCCGCCTGGTAGGCCGGAACAAACGTACTCGTGCAGTTCCGGCAGGATTCGCAAATTGACGTTACACTGCAAATCGAGCCGGAACTGCGGAGTACCTTGTTCCGGCCTACTAGCTTGTTCCGACCTGCTCATTTTCCTCCAATCACGCTTCCACGCCAGGAGGGGTACAGAGTTCAATCCAATGCCCATCCGGATCGATCAAAAAAACCTGCCCCGCGCCATCGGGCCGACGACGGCGCGGGAAAAAGGGGTAGCCGACTTTCGTCAAATGTGCTTCCCAAGCGTCCAGATCGTCCACGAGCAGCGCCCAATGATCGCCCCGCCGGTGGGAATGAGTCTCTTGCTCGCGGCCGCCGATCAGGTGCAGTTCCTGCCGCTCGCCCAGCCGAAACCAGGCGCCGGGAAAGTCAAACGCCGGCCGGGGAATCGCCGCTAGCAGCAACACGTCCCGAAAAAACGCGCTGCTCCGCTCGACATCGGCGACATGTATCGCCACGTGATTGAGTTCGACAATCTTCATGCCCGCATTGTGATTCGGCGCATTATCCGGGGGAAGGGGCGAGGCGGGATGGGAGGGCGAGGCTCCTGCCGAGCCGGCGCGGAAAGGGGCGGAGGCGGGATGGGAGGGCGAGGCTCCTGCCGAGCCGGCGCGGAAAGGGGCGGAGGCGGGATGGGAGGGCGAGG
>JAYTUF010000199.1:0-9575 GCA_043744755.1 Anatilimnocola sp. | reverse complement strand
CGGGTGTCGCTGCGCTCAACCCGGGGCTACTGGCTGCGATCCCTTCGGGATGGGCCGTTTCTAAGATTCCAAGTCGAAGCCGCCTCGAAGAAAACGATTAGCTATTTTTCCCGTCGCTTCCTTACGTACCCCGACAAATCACTAGTAGATTAGTAGTCAATACCCCCTGTTCAGCAAGTCCGGGGGTGCCTGGGGAAAATGTGTGCCACCCTCGGGTTTGGCGCGTTTTTTGGGAACGAAGGGCGGGACTTCTTGAACACTTTCGATGACGCGAGGGCCCTGGAGTGAAGCGCGGGCGGGGTCTAGGTGTCTCGCCAACAGACACCCGAAAAACTTTCTTAGGGATTCCACGCAACCCGACGGGCGAAACCGGGAGAATAGTGGCATAAGAAAGCCCGCTGCGAAATCAAAAACGCGGAATCAACACACTTGGGGATTCGAAGGGCGAATCAAACTCATTTTTTTAGGGAGACTTAGCGATGGCTGTTGACATGTTTCTGAAGTTGGACGGTATCAAGGGCGAATCGAAGGACCAGGCTCACAAGGACGAAATTCACATCGAATCGTTCAGTTGGGGCCTGACTCAGCAGGGTGGTTTTAATGTTGGCGGCGGTGGTGGCGCCGGCAAGGTGAACGTCCACGACATTTCGATCTCGAAGTATCTGGATAAGTCCTCGGCGCTGCTGATGTCGCATGTCTGCACCGGCAAGCACATCTCCGCCGGTCTGGTCACTTTCCGCAAGGCCGGTGACAAGCCCTTGGAATACCTGAAGATCAAGCTGACCGACATTCTGGTTTCCAGCATTCAACACTCGGGTTCGGGACACGGCGACGTGCTCTCCGAAAACCTGAGCTTGAACTTCGCCAAGTTCGAGGTGGAATACTACGAACAGAAGCCGGACGGCAGCGGCACGAAGGCCGGGGCGATGAACTACGACATCAAGGCGAACAAGGGCGGCTAGTGCCTCGTTCCCGCAAGCGAAGTCCCGTAGGCCGGAACAAGCGTAGTCGCGCTGTGCCGGCAGGACTTTGCAAAATCAGCCGGAACTGCGGAGTACCTGGTTCCGGCCTACTAAGATGCGGGGGGCATGATTGCCCCCCGCTTTCGTTTCTGGGAACATGAGCGCCGGTTTGCTCATGCCTGTTCTTTGCCGATTCTCTTCCCCCGGAACACGATACTCATGGATGCCAAACAAGCGTTCGATGCTGGCGATCTACAAGCCGCAATCGACCTTCAGATTCAAGCGGTGAAGGCCGCGCCGGCAGATACCCGCGCTCGCACCTTTTTGTTCGAGTTGTTCGCCTTTGCCGGCGACTGGGACCGGGCGAATAAGCAGCTCGATGTTCTCTCAGTGCAAAAGGCGCAGGCTGCGTGGGGCGTTTCCGTATATCAAAACCTGGTCGCCGCGGAATTGACGCGGGCCAAGGTCTTTCGCGATGCCGCCAAGCCCGAGACCTTCATCGACCCGCCGCCGTTCTTGCAACTGCATTTAGACGCCATCGCCAAACTGCGCCTGGGCGAAGAGGCCGCCGCCATGGAGCTGCTCGAGCAATCGGCCGCTCAGCAAGCAGTGGTGAAGGGTGAACTCAATGGCAAGCCGGTCGAAGGCTTGAAGGATGCGGACGAATTGATCGCGCCGTTTTTAGAAGTAATGCTGATGAAGGATTACGTCTGGGTGCCGTGGCAGCAAGTGAAGCAACTTTCGGTGATGCCTCCGCAAACGCCCCGCGATCTGATTTGGGCCGCTGCCAAGCTGACGCTGATCGACGGCGTGCAACGGAGTTGCTATTTGCCGGCCTTGTATGTGAATTCCAGTGCGTCCGAGAACAACGAAGCCAAGCTGGGTCGCTTGACCGATTGGATTCAGAGCGAACATGGTCCCGTCCGCGGCGTGGGGCAACATCTGCTCGTGGCGGGTGAAGCGGATACGGGTTTGCTGGATGTGCGGGTGTTTGCGGCGAGTACTTAAGTAGGACGAGGAACGCGTCGCAAGCGAACGCGGCGAAATGTGAGAAGGAATTGGTGCCTGCAATGACCCCTGCGATTCATAAGGAAGAGTTCGCGACAGCCGACGTCGCGCTCAAGATCGGCGACCATCACCTGCGGACGAAGGTGACTGTTCCCACCGGCGAGATCAGGCTCAAGCAACTGCTGCCGATGATGCAATCGATTTCGAGCTCGATTGTGCAGATCGGCGAAGAGAACGTCGCGCAGCAGGGGCTGACGATCTCTTGCCAGAAGGGCTGCGGCGCTTGCTGCCGGCAACTGGTGCCGATTGCTCCCGTGGAAACACATGGCATTCGGGACCTGGTCGAAAACATGCCCGAGCCGCGGAAGAGCGAAATCCTGAATCGATTCGCCGTCGCCAAAGAGCAGATGACCGCGGCCCGCATGTGGCAGAAGTTGGACGAGCGACAATCGTGGCCCGAAGCGGAGGTCCTGCAAATCGGCCTCGATTACTTTCGCTTGGGCATCGCGTGTCCGTTTTTGGAAGAGGAATCCTGCTCGATACATCTGGATCGTCCCATGGCCTGCCGCGAGTATCTGGTCACCACGCCGGCGGTGAACTGTGCGAACCCAACGCCCGCAGGGGTCGAGTGGGTGCCGATCCCCGCGAAGGTTTGGACGATTGCGTCGAAGGTGGAGCAAACGGGCGAACCTGGCCGCTACCTGCCCTGGGTGCCGCTGATTCAAGCCCTCGACTTCGCCGCCGCGCATGACGAAGGCCCCGAGCGCCCCGGACCCGACTGGGTCCGCGATTTTTTCTCAAAGCTCGCGAACACCACGGATGCATCGACTTCGTGCATGAATCCCAACTTGCCGCAGTAGTGTTGCGGAACGACTTCGCATGGAAAACACCAGCTACGAAGAAATCCCCTACGAGAGCAAGCCGCATTACCCCATGCATCCCGATTGCCTGGGGACGCTGGGCCTGTTGTTCGGTATGAACCCCGCGCCGGCCAGTCGTTGCCGCGTGCTGGAACTGGGCTGCGCGACGGGCATGAACGTCATCTGTCTGGCCGAAGCACTGCCGGAGAGTGAGTTCGTCGGCATCGATCTTTCGCCCACTCAAATCGCAGTCGGGCAAGAGCTGGCAAGTCGCGCGGGACTGAAAAACGTCAAGCTGCACGCCGCGAGCATCCTGGATTTGGATGAATCGTGGGGCCAGTTCGATTTCATCATGTCTCACGGCGTGTTCTCCTGGGTGCCGACAATCGTGCAGGAGCGAATCTTCGAGCTGAGTCGGAAGTTGCTGAAGCCCAACGGCATCGCCTACATCAGTTACAACACGTACCCGGGTTGGCATCTGCGGGCGACGATTCGCGACCTGATGCGTTATCACAGCAGTTCGTTCACCGATCCGGTGCAACAGATTGAGCAGTCGCGGGCCTTGCTGCAATTCATGGCCAATTCCGCTCCGGATCAAACCAGTTCTTACTCACGGCTGCTGGCCAAGGAGGCCGAAGCGCTGAGCCATGCGCCGGACAGTTACGTTTTTCATGAACTCTTGGAAGAAGTGAATACGCCCCTTTATTTTCATCAGTTCATGGAACGGGCCTCCCAACACCAGTTGCAGTATCTCAGCGAAGCCTGGCAACATACGGTGCTCGATGAACTGCCGGCCGAAGTCCGCGACGCGCTGCATGGCATCTCGCGAGACTTGATTGCGCTGGAGCAGTATGCCGATTTTCTCACCAACAAGACCTTCCGGCGAACGCTCCTCTGTCATTCGGCCGTCGAACTGAATCGCGCGCCGCCGGATTACATCATTCATGCGTTGCACGTCTCTGCGCTGGCGGAACCAACGTCGGCGGCACTCGATGTGCGCTCAACCGAGCCGATGGTGTTTAAGCTGGAACATGGCGCTACGGTGAACGTGAACTTTCCCATCGTCAAAGCGGCCCTCGCGCGGTTGTATGAAGTCTGGCCGCGGTCGATGCCGTTCGAGCAATTGCTGGCCGAAGCGCTCCAGACAATCGCAGTTCCCGTCGCCGAAGGCAGTCAGCAGCGAGACATTCTCTCGTCCATCCTGCTCCGCGGGCATCTGGCCCATTTCGTGGCGCTGCATCGTGAGCCGTTTGTGTTCACAGCCAATGTCAGCCAGCAGCCCGAAGTAAATGTGCTCGCCCGGTTGCTGGCAGCTCGATCTTCTTTAGTTCCCTCGCGGCGGCACAAGCTCGTTCCCATTCAGCAGGCCGAGCGCGGACTGCTGTCACTGGCCGATGGCACTCGCAACCAGGCAGCGCTCGTTGCCGAATATGCTGCCGTCACCAACACGGAGTCCCTTCCCGTGGCGCGTGAGTCATTGACTGACTGGGTCGCAGCTTCTCTGCAGCGCTTCGCGCGTCAAGGTCTACTCGTCAAGTAGAACGGGGCTGCGACGTCGCTAGCGTTGCTATCGACAAGAATGACAATCTGTGCATCCTTCGCACTTCAGGCAGACCAGGCAGAATTGGCAAAGATTGCGGCAGAGGCGAATTTGATTTGCGGCTGACTGCAGGCTTGCCGATTGTGCAATGGTAGGCAGAAGTCCTTCTCTCGCAGGAGGTCTGCCAAATTACCTCGCGGGCCACGGATGGGCCTCTACAACAAACGGAATTGCTCGGGGACTGACCTATGTCACTGCGGCAGATGATGTGCATCTTGGGCGTTGTTCTGGTCGGCGTCAGCGCGCCCGGGCTCGCGCAAGCGCAAGCGCCTGTTCAGAAGCAAGCCACGTTGTGGAGCTTCCTGGGCATTCCGCAAACGTTTACTTCGGTGCGCGACAATATGTCGAACCGCAACGGCAATAATCCCCGTCGCGAGCGCCAGCCGAACATGACGCGGATCGCCGATCCGGAGAATCTCAAGTCGGAGAATCCCGCCATCAAGCGGGCGGCGGAGATCAAGAAGGAAGAGGACCTGAAGAAGCAGAAGATCAAGGCCGTGAAGTACCTGGCCAAGATCGGCTGCGGCTGCTACAACCGCGACGGCAGCATCACTGACGCGTTGCTCAAGGCGCTCGACGACTGCACGGAAGACGTGCGGCTGGCGACGGTGAAAGCCATCACCGATGCTGCCAACGGCGAAGCTTGCGCCAACTGCAAGAACAAAAGCTGCTGCAGCGAAGAACTCTCGAACAAGCTGTACGAAATTGCTTACGAGCGTGACGACAGCGGCTGCTACCTGGAACCTTCGGAACGCGTTCGCCTGGCGGCCGCTGAAGCGCTGCGGGCTTGCTGCCCGGGCCGCGGCGGCGAAGAAGGCTACATTGTCGATGAGGGTGTGGAAGGCGGTGGCGAAGTTCCGATGGGTGAAGGCGAACGTCCGGGCACCATCACTCCGGGCACCGGGGAACGGCCAGGCGTGCCGCCTCCCCCGCCGCAACCCGTTCCCGTGCCGCAACCAGCTCCGTTGCCGGAACTGGGACCAGCGGCGCCGGCTGGGGGCGAGCTTCCCACGGTTTTTCCCGACGAGACCGGTGCGGCCCCCACGCCCGCCCAGAAGTCCAGCCGGCGGACCGCGGCCATCTATGGTGGCACGGCCAACATCGTGCAGGCTTCGAACTCCTCGGAGCGGGCAGCCAACGGCTCGGTTGCCTTTGCCAGCGAGCGAAGGACCGTCAGCAATCCTGATGTGGCGGCTGCTCCCAACGTTCTGACGACGGCGGCTCCTCGCCAAATCGGAACGCCAGCGGTCGCAACTCGGCCTCAACCGACGTTTGAAAAATACGGCCCGGCCGTCGCCGCCAGCGTGGACCTGCGAAACAATCAGGCCGCCATCAACTTCCCGAACGGCGACACCGTGCCGGTCGGTTCCATTCTGCGAGGCTATCACAACTACGCCTTCACCGGCAAACAAGCGGTGGGGGACTTTGTGGTGATTCAAAGCACCAACGGCTTCGCCATGGTGCGGGCTCACGGGCAGACCAAGCTCAGCAAGCTAGTCACCGGTGACGATCTGATCGTGCTGCAGTAAGCGATCAACAATCCGTCCTTAACCATATCAATCTGCAACCGCGGGGCAGTCCAGCAACAGGACCTGCCCCGCGGTCATTTCTTGAATGAGACGTTGGGAGTTAGGAATTCGATTCCTCACTCCGCCTGCTTCGCTGCCGTCTTCTGCTCCAATAGATAGGTTGCCAGATCCGCAAAATCCGCGGGGGTGATCGTTTCACCGACGTTGGCGGGCATCAGCGAGAGTTGTGTTTGCTTCCGCTGTTCGACGTCTGCCTTGGGCACGGTGAATTCTTTCCCCATTGGATCGACAAGCACGAGCAGCGCTCCTTCTTCCCGGCGGAACAAGCCAGAGACGACGCGGCCGTCGATAAGCTGCAGCGTGGTGGTGCGGAAGGCGACATCGACGTTGCGATTAGGATCGAGCACGTCTTCCAAGATCCGGTCGCGACCCCGCAGGCCGATGCCGTCGAGCTGCGGACCGACGACGGTTCCCTTGCCGGCGATTTGATGGCAGTTGGCGCAGTGCTTAGTGAAGAGTTCGGCGCCGCGCACACCGCTGACCATGTTCTTTTCGAGCGCCTTCCGCCGTTCGGCGATGAGTTTGTCTCGGGCTTCGGCGTCGGAAGGCAGGCCTTGAGTCAATTCAGCCAATTGTTCTTTCCATTTAGGAACGTCCAAGGCCTTGAACCGGGCAGCAATCGCGGGAAGCAGCAGCAACCGCGGCGACGCCTGGCCCGCTTTGACGAGCGCGAACAGCACCTCCACGCCGCTCTTGTCGCTGGTCAGCGTTTCGGCGATGAGCGTTTGCAGACGAAGCGGACTAGCCCGCAGCGCGAGCTTGAGGGCTTCGGCAATCCGCGGCTCCTCGCCGGAGTTGATCGCTGAGAGCAACTGCTGCCGATCAATGCCCGTCAGTTCCGAACTGCCGAGCGCCGTCGCGAGCGCGCGACTGGCCGCCTGCGATTCGAACGACACAAACGCTTGACCGGCTGCGGCGCGAACGGCCGGATCGGTTTTTTCAGCAACGAGCAGTTCGCCCAGTCGCGCACGCTGAGTTGTTGCCAGCTTGAATTTTCCCGCCAACTCCGCGCCGGCCACTTGCTGGGCGACGTGCGGAACCGGATTGAGCGCGTCGAGCGAGAACCGCCCCACGGCCAGCCAGGCAAAACCGGTCGCGGTGTCGCCATCGACGAGTTCAATGTATCCTTTCCGCCCCGCGAACTTCTTCAAATCCCATTCGCTGCGCTGGGCCACATCGTTGCGCGACGGCGGAGATTCGATCAGTACTTCTTTAGTCGCCGCATCGCGCAGCAGAATCTTGTTTTTGTCATTAGGCTTAGCACCCGTCGGGCCATGATGCCCCGCGCACCAATAGCTCAACTTCTCAGGCAACTCAAAGCTCGCGCTCCGATAAATGCCCGTCAGCGTTTCACCCTTGGGTAGACTGCTGAAGAACTTCCCCTTGGCATCACCATCCTGGCTCGCGCGTTCTTGAATCACCCACGGTGGTTGCGAGGCCGGCAAGTCGTCAATGGCGATTGCTTCCCAGGGAAAGACTTCTTGCTGTGGCGCGGATAGCAATTGGGTGCTAAGTTCGGTGGCCCAGTCAAGCAGTTCCTTGCCAGGTTGTTCACCTCGTGTGGCGAGGCCGGCGTGAATCGCGAGAACCATTTTCCCTTGCAAAGGCAAATCGTCGGCAAACTGTTTTCTCGACAGCGGCGCAATCCGCGCGACGATATCACCCGACGCGTTTTTGGCTGCGTGCTGTAAGTAGGCGAGAGATTGCTCGGGAGGCAAGTTGCCCGTTTCGACTTGCTTCAACAGGATCGCAGCAGTGACGTGGGTCTCGACCGCGAGGCAAATAGGAGTGAACTCGGCAAATTCTTCGGCCGTCAATGGCAACTCATCAATTTGCTTGACGGACTTCAACGCGGCAATGTGGTTTTTTAGGGCAAGCCGAATTGTATAAGCGAGATGGTTGTCGTCCTTGGGCACTCTATTCAGGGCCACCAGCAAAGGCTTGATCGACGCAAATTCATGGGGATGAACGGCGGCAGCCTCGGCCCACGCGCGCCGTGCAAATGCGGGGCTGTCAGCCGAGGCTTCCCACGCTGCGTTCCAAGTGTCCGCAATTCTGCGATTAGTGACCATTTTGGCCGCATGAATCTCGATCAACTCCGTGAGATAGGGATAGATCGGATCGCCAGCCTCCTTGGGCAGTGCGTTGAGTGCCCAAATCGCATGTACAAACCCGGGCGATTGGGGCTTCGCGGAATCCGCATACGCAATGACATCGCGCTTGCAATCCTTGCCGATCACATCAGTCAGATAGTGTTGCACCTGCAATCGTCGCTGCAAATTTGGGTTATCTAATTCCGCGAGTAGCTCCTTTGTCGATAACCCCTTTAGCGCCCGCGGCATCTTCGCCGCTTTACTCGTCGGATCATCACCCTTGTAGACGACACGCCAAATCCGCCCACTCGTCCGGTCGCGGCCCGGGTGCGGCAGCGGGACTTCATAATGGCCGATGATGCGGTTGTAGAAGTCGAGGATGTACATGGCGCCGTCGGGGCCGATGTGGATATCGACGGGGCGGAACCAGGGGTCGTCGGTGCTGAGGAAGTCGGGTTGTTCTTTCGCGCGGATCGTGCTGCCATGATACTCGGCCGCGTTGCAGTTGATCCGGCTGGTCATCACGTTGCCGCTGTAGAACAGGCCGCGATACTTTTCCGGAAAGTTGTCGCCGCTGTAGATCGCCAGGCCGCAGATGGCCGTGCTGCCGTGCAGGTGGTCCATCATCGGCGGCACGAAACCGAGGCCGTCGTCTTTGCGGCCGAAGCCCGGATATTGACCGCCCCGCAGCAGTTGATAAATGGGTTTGCTGTGGCAATCGGCGGTGAAGATGTTGAACCGCTCGTCAAAGCACATGCCGAACGGATTCACCTGGCCGAACGTGTAGTTTTCAATCCGCGAGCCATCGAGCTTGAACCGAAACGTGTTGCCGCTGTTCATCACAATCTCGTGACCATCGCTTCCCTTCACTTTGCTCTGATTATTAAAGCCGTGGCAGGCATACACCCAGCCATCGAAGCCGCGGCGAAAGGCGTTGCACATGCCATGCGTATCACGCGACGTATCGAATGGCCCGTACAGCTTCGTCCGTTTGTCGCTTTTGCCGTCCCCATCGGTATCTTCAAAATGCACGATGTCGGGAATCGTGAACGCGATGCAGCCACCCTTCCACGGATAGATGCCCATCGGAATATTCAGCCCGTCGGCAAAGATGGTCATCTTCTCGAACCGGCCATCGCCATCGGTATCTTCCAGCACGCGAATGCTGTCCTTCCCTTCGCCCTCCTTCGCGGCGTAAGGATATTCGACCGAGCAAGTGAGCCAAATCCGCCCCTGCTCATCGAACTGCATGTTGAGCGGCTTTTGGATATCCGGCTCGGCTGCGACGAGGTTGATCTCAAACCCCGGATGTAGTTTGAACGCCTTTTGTTCGTCAGCGGGCGAGAGCCACGGGGTTGTGCGGACGCCGTCGGCGAAGGGGTCCGCGGCGGACAGATCACGCGCAATCAATGCCACTACAACAACCAGGATGTAGCGAAAAACTCTCTTCATTGTGTTTCTCG
>JAYTUF010000198.1:0-2468 GCA_043744755.1 Anatilimnocola sp. | reverse complement strand
CCCCGTTTGACCTGGCCGAAGCGGAAAGCGAGCTGGTCGCGGGGTTCCATACGGAATACTCGGGCCTGCGGTGGAGCTTCTTCTTCATGGCCGAGTATGGCTCGATGTTCTCGGTCAGCCTGCTCGCTTCCATTCTGTTCTTGGGCGGCTGGAACGGGCCGGTGCCGATCTTTTCGGAGATTCTGCCGGCGATCACCGGCTGGCAATGGGCCTATGCTCAGGATGAAACGCAATGGGGGTGGCTGGGCTTCATTTCGCAGGTCGCCGGCGTGCATAACGTGATGTTCAAGGCGGCCCTGGGTGTGACCGTGATGATGTGGATTCGCTGGACATTGCCGCGGCTGCGGATCGACCAGGTGTTGACCGTCTGTTTGAAATACTGCGTGCCTCTCGCCGCGGTTTGCTTCCTCGGCGCGGTGATCTGGCAATTGAGAGCCTGGCCCTCGCCTAATGAATTATTGCCCGGAAAAATGCAGCACAACAAAGAAGGCGTATGGATCGGTCGCGCCGCGGTTCGCGAAGGTTGGGTCTTGCCGCAAGCGACTCCGGCTGCGGTTGCTGCTCCCCAACCCGCCGAAGCTGCTGAGGAGAAACCTGAGGAGAAACCGGCGGAAAAACCCGCTGCTACCGCTGATGCAAGGCGATCTTTCGACGAAATTGGCCTGCTTGCCCGCCGTAACCTGAATACTCCTAAAAATAATCTGAATGCTCCTAGAAACAATTTGAATAGCGCTAAAAATAACCTGAATGCTCCTAGAAACATTCTGAATGCCCCTAAGAATAATTTGAATGCTCCCCGCAACATCCTGAATGGTCCTAGGAATAATCTGCATGCTCCCAGCAAGGACGCAGTGCGGGAGGTGACCCGATGAACCTCCTGGCTGCGGAAGTTGTGACTCAGTCGATTAACTGGCACACGTTCACGTTCCTGTTCTTTGCACTCTTGGCCTGCGGCTTTGGCGTCGCCGTGCTGGCGACGAGCAACATCGTGCGGATGGCCTTTTATCTGACGCTCTGTTTGGGAGCGACGGCTGGGCTGTTCTTCCTGGCGGGTGCTGAATTCGTCGGCGCGATGCAATTGATGATTTACGTCGGCGGCACGCTGGTGCTGCTGATCTTCGGCGTGATGCTCACCGCCCAGGAGCGCTTCATCAACATGAAGACGAGTTCCGGCGAATGGGTGCTGGGCCTGATTGTCGGCGGCACTTTGCTCGTCTTGCTAATTCGCACGGCTTTTAGCATTCCGAGCTGGAATCCGCCGCAAGTGGTTGCCGACGCGGATCATCCCGTTGTGGCTCGCAAAATCGACATCGCCGATGCCCGCACCAGCACGCCGATTGGCTTGGCGCTGTCGGGCGTGCGAGTCGATAAGCTCGAAGAAAAGAACAAGTTGCGCCGCGAGGGAATGTCCGGCTATTTGCTGCCGTTCGTCATTATCTCGATGCACCTGCTGACGGTACTCATCGGCGCCGGTTACATGGCTCGCAGCAAGCGAGTTCGGACCGGCCGGATTCTCGAAGGTCCGCCGCGCACATTGCCGGCCAATCGTAAGTTTCCGCTATCGGTCTGGGGCGGTTTCATTACCGGTCTCCTGACCAACCTCTATCTGATTGTTTCGACCTCGGCGCTGATGAGCAAAAGGGTCTGGCTGCCCACGGGTGGCCAGATTGGCGAAGGCTCGCAAGCGTTTCTGACGGCCGTCGCGGGACTGCCTGGTTGGCTGTTGCCGGCTTTGATCGCCACTTTGGCGGCCAACATCCTGCTGCTGGTGGTGGCGTTTAGTTGGCATCGCTGGGGACTGGTGGGATTGGCCGTGGTGCCGTTCGTGCAGTTCCTGTTTATGGTCAATGCGGGCGTGTTTCTATGGTTGGCCGGCGCGCTGGCGGCTTCGATGCTGATACCGGCGGTCTCGCTGTTGTTTCTTTGTACGATGGGTCCGCAGCCCACCGTTTGGTCGCGAATGGAATGAGTTGAGCGTTCGTTTTTTAACTACCTGTGGCGCACAAGAATGCGTGGGACATGAATCCGCTGGCTGATCCAGTTTCCGTTTCGCACTATCTGGCCGTGGGCGCGGTGCTGTTTGTGCTGGGCGTCGTCTGCATGGCGACCAAGCGCAACGCGCTGGGCATTTTGATGGGCATTGAGCTGGTGCTGAATGGGGCGAACCTCAATTTCGTCGCCTTCGGTAGCACCTTCTTGCGCGAAGACTCGCTGGGTCTCGATGGCGAATTGATGGCCCTGTTTGTGATCGTGCTGGCTGCGGCGGAAGCCGCGGTGGCGCTGGCCATTGCTTTGAACTTTTATAACAATCACGCGACGATCGACGTCGATTCTGCAGACGAGTTGAAGGGCTAATGGACGTCCTCCCACAAATTCTCGCGGCGGCCGTGCTTTTACCACTGGCTTCGTTCGTCGCGATTCTGATCGGTGCCACCTGGTTCAACCTGGGTAAGGGGGGTGCGTTCATC
>JAYTUF010000197.1:0-2474 GCA_043744755.1 Anatilimnocola sp. | reverse complement strand
TCGAAGAAATCGAAGCGCTCTTCGCCGCAGCGCCCGAGGCTCTCGCGCGAACCACGGAGATCACCGCCCGTTGTCAGTTCTCGTTAGCAGAACTCCGCTATGAATATCCCGAAGAGCTCGCGCCGGTGGGCTACACGCCGGCGACGTACCTGGCTGAGCTCACCTGGGATGGCGCCCGCGGTCGCTATCCCGCGGGCGTGCCCGAAAAGGTTCGCGCGCTGCTCGCGCATGAGTTGCAGCTTATCCATGAATTGCGGTACGAAGCCTACTTCCTCACCGTTTGGGATTTGGTTCGTTATGCTCGTGAGCGTGGCATTTTGTGCCAGGGGCGTGGTTCCGCCGCCAACTCCGCGGTCTGCTATTGCCTGGGTATTACCAGCGTCGATCCCGAGCGGGCCGATGTTCTGTTCGAGCGGTTCGTCAGCAAGGAGCGGGACGAAGCCCCCGATATCGATGTCGATTTCGAACACGAGCGGCGCGAGGAAGTGCTGCAATATCTGTACGACAAATATGGCCGCGAACGGGCTGGGCTGACCGCGGTGGTCATCACCTATCGCATCCGCAGCGCGATTCGCGATGTGGGCAAAGCCTTGGGCCTGTCGCTCGACCGGGTCGATGCCCTGGCCAAGAACATCGAAGGGCGCGTGCATGAAGATCGTCTCGAACAGCGCTGTGCGGAGGTCGGTCTCGATCCTGAATCGGAGCTTGGTCGGCGGTTGATTTATGTCGTCAGCCAGTTGTGTGGCTTTCCCCGGCACTTGTCGCAGCACGTCGGCGGGATGGTCATCACGCAAGGGCCACTCTGCGAATTAACGCCAATTGAGAACGCCGCGATGGCGGATCGCACGGTCATTCAGTGGGATAAGAACGATCTCGATGAGCTGGGCATTCTCAAGGTCGATTGCCTGTGCCTGGGCATGCTCACGGCGATTCGCAAATGCTTCACCATGATCGAGCAGCAGCATGGCCGCCAGCTCACGCTGGCCAATGTGCCGGCCGAAGACCCGCACGTGTATGACATGATCTGCCGGGCCGACACCATTGGCGTGTTTCAGATCGAGAGCCGGGCGCAGATGAGCATGTTGCCGCGGCTTAAACCGCGGGAGTATTACGACCTGGTGATTGAGGTAGCCATCGTCCGGCCGGGACCGATTCAGGGGCAGATGGTCCATCCGTATTTGCGGCGGCGGAGCGGCCAGGAAGTGCCGACCTATCCCAATGAGGCAATTCGGCAGGTGTTGCACAAGACGCTGGGCGTGCCGCTGTTTCAGGAGCAGGCGATGCGGCTGGCGGTGGTGGCCGCGGGGTTCACGCCGGGCGAAGCCGATCAATTGCGGCGGGCGATGGGTGCCTGGCGACGGCCGGGAATCATCGATCAGTTCCGCCTCAAGTTAATCGAAGGAATGCGGCGGCAAGGTCTCGATGAAGTGTTCGCCGCGCAGGTCTTCAATCAGATTCGGGGCTTCGGCGAATATGGCTTTCCGGAATCGCACGCGGCCAGCTTCGCGCTGCTGGTGTATGTCTCGGCCTGGCTCAAGTGTTATCATCCGGCCGCGTTTGCCGCGGGGATCATCAACAGCCTACCGATGGGTTTTTATGCGCCGGCGCAGCTCATTCGCGATGCGCGGGCGCATGACGTGCGCGTCTTGCCCGTCGATGTGAACGCTAGCCAGTGGGATTGCACGCTGGAGAAGATCGAACAAGGCGAACTCGCGCTGCGGTTGGGGTTTCGCTTGCTGCAAGGAATCAGCGCAGTCGCCGTCAAGAAGATTATCGTCGCGAGAGAGCCAGGTAACTTCACCTCCGTCGCCGAGTTCACCCAGCGAACCGCGCTCAGCCGCGCACTCCTAGCGCGGCTGGCCGAAGCCGATGTGTTTGGTTCGCTGCAGCTTGATCGCCGGCAGGCTCTCTGGCAAACGCTCGCGCAGGAGAAGCAGCCGCGTGATTTGCCGCTGCTTAGATTTCTGGATGATGACGAACCGGCGGCGATCCTTCCCGCGATGCCGCTGGCGGAGCAGGTGTTTGAGGATTATCGCACGGCGGGGCTCTCGCTCAAGTCGCACCCGCTTGCCCTTCATCGCGAGGCGTTGGACCGCTTAAACGTCACCACCTGCAGCGGACTCGATTCCGTCGCGAACGGCCGGCAGGTGTCCGTCGGCGGCCTGATCATCCTGCGGCAACGACCAGGCACGGCTAAGGGCATCACGTTCGTCACGCTTGAGGACGAAACAGGAGTGGCCAACCTGGTGCTGCGGCCCAAGATTTGGGAGCGGTTCTACGCCATCGCCCGCCGCAGCAATGCCTGGATCGCACACGGCAAGCTGGAGAAACGCGACACGGTGATTCACGTCGTCGTGACGCAACTCGAAGATCTCTCGCAAGCGCTGGCGGGGTTCGCGGTGAAGTCGCGGGATTTTCGCTGAGCAAACCCGGGGTCGGGAGTCTTTGGCGTGTATACGTTTTCCATCATGGAT
>JAYTUF010000196.1:0-9629 GCA_043744755.1 Anatilimnocola sp. | reverse complement strand
CGGCATCGGGCTGAATTCTCGGAGTCGTACCCATAGATCGAACAAAACCCCGAGATATCTGGTGCTAGCACGAGAGCGGGCGGCCGGTTGCGCCCATCGTCATTAAGCGCGGCCAGCGTCTTCCGGTGGTGATCCTCAATATGCCGAACCAGCATTCCCCATTGCTCAACGGTTCGGTCCTGCTTGCGAAGGCGGTCGAGAGTTTCCGTCAGCTCAAATCCACAAAAGGAATCGATCCCGCAATCGACATTGATTTCCACGATCCCCAGCGACCACGGCCGGACGTCCCGATTGCTCTCGGCAACATCCAGCGACCTCAGGCGCATTTCTGGGAGCGCGCGGCGAATCTTTCCGGCGGCGGACCGCAATGAATCGCCAGAATTTGGCGGGTCGGCCTGCAATGATACGTTGGGCGACTTCTCGGCAAGAACCCGATTCAACTCGCCTGCAATAACCCTGTAGCCCTCGTCTAGTCCCTCGCGCGCCAGGCGAATAGCACTATTGAGCATCATCGTTTATCGTCCTTATAAGAGCCAGGCCGACCAGCCGCAATTGCGGGGACGATGCCGCGATTGCAGCCGGTCACGACGGGGATCAGCCGTCTAGCCCAGCAAACCGAATTGTATCCTACTAACCGACTTCGGCCATGATGGCCGCGGCTTTTAGATCGTCACGTTCCGCATAGATTTGCGTAATGTCCGCACGGGAATGCCCCAGCACAACTTGGGCACCCTCTAAGCCAAACTGCTTGCGGACATTGGTGGCGACGTTGTGACGCAGTTGATTCGGGTGCCAGGTTTGTTTTGCTCGCCAGGCGATTGCCTTATTGAGTCTCAGGGACTTGGCATCGGGCGATTCGACTTTCGGAGTAGTACGCAGTTCTTCCGGCATTCCGAACGCGATTTCACAAGCCCGTTGCACGGCACGCCGGTAACTATCATGCGTGTAGGCATCACCCGGTTCGCGTTCTGGTTTCTGCTTTTGGTTACTGCCCGGTTTATTGCCGCACGATAGCGGAGTTACCCGCGATTCATGCTTGGCTTCGCGCCGCTTCCGTTCGCTATCCGCTGGGCGGAAACAATGCTCGTTTGCTTCCCGTAGCAGATAGGGCAGCAGCACGGCCTGCGCTTTGGGTCCAATGAAGATCGTGCGATGCTTCCCATGATGTTGGGTTTTGTGCTGTTGCGGGACATACCGCCAGACGGGTTCACTTCGATCAATGTCGGACGGCCGCACCTGGCAGACTTCTCCCGGTCGTGCGCCGGTCAATCGCTGGAAACGGACCATATCGGCCACTACCGTAGGCAGGTGCGGCAAGGTTGCATCGACGGTTGCATCAGCCACCACGGTGATCGGTGCCGGTTCGCGGGCTTTGGTTTCGCCGGCGGCCACGCAATCCACGGTCAGCAGCGCCCGATAGACGGTTTCCGGTAGCAGTTGTTCCGATACGGCCCACTTGAACATGCGGCGGAGCCGATGCAAGTTGTCGTTCACATACCGTCGGCTATGCCCTTCAGCCACCATTGCAGCCAGCAACGCCTTCAATGCCAGTGGTCCGAAGTTAGTCGCGGGGGTGGTCCCGTATCGTTTCTTCAGCAGCCCCAAGACTGGCTTGAAGTTGTCCGCCGTTCCGGTGTCACGTCCACCCTTGCGATACTTCGCTTGGGCGAACTTCCAAAAGCTGGCTGTCAGTTCCATGACGGTCAGTTCCGCCGGCGTCGCAGCTTGCGTTATGGGCCTGCCAGCCGCCAGCCATTCACCGACCAGCCGGTCGTATTCGATCTTGCTGGCTTTGGTGCCGTGCGGACCGAGGTAGTGATCCTTAGCGGCAATGGTAACGACGGCCTGCCCACTGGGGCGGTGCCGGCGATATTTCGGGGTGACATTCACAAGACGGGGCATGGCGCAGATTCTCCATTGTGAAACGCCAAACCGGTAAATACCGTTTTGCGCGTCAGGGAAAACGCTGCGCTGCCAACGCTGGCAGGTAATCTAACTCTTGATTTCAGCAGGACTTACGGAAAATGGGCGGTGGGGGACTCGAACCCACGACATCCACTGTGTAAAAGTGGCGCTCTAACCAACTGAGCTAACCGCCCGCGGGCACCACACGAAAGGTGTCGGTGCCGTTGCATCGTAGTTCCGCTCGCGGCGGGCTGTCAATGCGACTGGCCGCGGGTCAGAATGTCGCTTATGTCGTCCCGCGAATTGCCCGTTGTGATTCATGTCGTTTCTCAATTGCCGCTCACCGATCGACTGCTGGTGCAGGCGGCGCTCGCGGTGCGGCAGCGGGCGCATGCGCCGTATTCTAAGTTTCTGGTCGGGGCCGCGTTGCAAACGGCAGAGGGGAAACTGTTCGTTGGCTGCAATGTGGAGAACGCCTCGTATGGGCTGACGAACTGTGCGGAGCGGACGGCGATTTTTTCCGCGGTGGCCGCTGGCGAGCAGCAGTTCACAAGACTGGCGATCACGTCCGCGGGCGGCGTCACCCCCTGCGGCGCTTGCCGGCAAGTCCTCGCCGAATTCGCACCTAACCTGAGCATCTTGCTCATCGACACCGACCACCCCGACCAGGCCGCTGAAGTCAACCTGGCCGACCTGCTCCCCGGCCGCTTCATCTTCAAATCAACCTGACTTCCTGAATCCTGATCCCCCGACCCCCGACTCCTGCCCCATGTCCGACCCGCCCTTCGAGCATCTCCGTCACAAGCCGCCGACGGCACTCGAGCGGCCGCGTGAATTGATCCTGGTTTGCGCGCCGCTGCGGAGCAATGTGAATCTCTCGAACATGCTGCGGACGGCCGGCTGCTGTGGTGTGACTCGCTTGATCGCGTGCGGCAATCCGAGCATTCACAAATCGATTGCCCGCGACGGCGCGGAGCAAGTGCAGGTCGAAGTCCATCGCACGCTGCTGCCCGTTCTCAAGCAAGTGAAGGCCGAAGGCTACACGTTGATTGGTTTGGAACAAACGACCGGTGCCCAGAACCTGCATCATTTTTCCTTCCCGCGCAAAGCGGCGTTAGTATTGGGGAACGAACGGCTGGGACTGACCGAAGAGCAACTCCGCTGGATGGATGTCTGCGTCGAGATTCCCGTGTATGGCCTGCCATTTAGTTACAATGTAGCCACCTCCGCCGCGCTGGCACTTTATGAGTATTGCCGGCAGTATCCGAGCGGGTAGCGGCGGGGGTGAATTGCGTACCCCAATTCGTGACCTACGTTTTCCCAGACCGTTAGCAGCGGCGGAATCGTCCGCGTTTGCGCTGCGCACCTGTGACGTTACGATCCATCGGTCCAGCATAACTGGCAAAGATGGAATACCCGATACAGCAAGAAGATTTACGCATTCGGTCAAGAAAACGAAATAAACGATTGACGAACTGGCGTAGATTCAGTCTAAAGAATTACCGCCAGTCCGCCGCCTGGTTTGCATTCGCGAACCATGATCGCCTGGGAGATTGCCGCCGATGAACAGCCTAATTAGTCGCAAACTTGTCACCAGTCTGCTCGCCGTGGCGGGTGGCTGGATGGGTCTGAGCGATAACTTCGCCACCGCGCAGAATGTAATTCGCGGCGCGGTGCCCGGTTGGCCCGGTAATACTGCTTATTACGCGCCGCAGAATGTATATCAATATGCACCCGCCCAGGCGACGCTGGTGGTGCAATCGCAATACTCGCCTCAGTATTCTCAGCAGCCGGCTTACACCTATTATGCTCCCGCCGCACAGGCTCGGATTGCGTATGCCGTGCCGGCCACGGGGTCCTATCAAGTTTCTTATGCGGGCGCTGCTCAGCCGGGCCTGGCGACGACTGCCTATTACGGCGGTTATAACGCTCCGGTCCAGCGCGTGATGTACATGCCGCAGCAGCAGGTTTATTATCGCCCCGTGACCGTTTATCAGCCGGGCGCGGCCGTCGCGCAGCAATCGTGCGGATATGCCGCGACTTGTCAAACGCAAAGCTGTCAAACGCAAAGCTGCCAAACCAGTAGTTGTCAGACCAGCAGTTGCGGCAGCGGTTGGTCCCCCTGGCGGCCCTTCGCTTGGTTGTGGCGCGGGAACAACAACACCTGCTGCAAGCCGCAGCAAACTTGCTACACCGGCTGTGGCCAACAACAGGCGGCCCCTTATTACACGGTGCCGGTGATTCCCACGGCTCCAGCGCCCGGCGGGTTTGTGCCCGCCTCGCCATTCCGCAGCACGATCATCTCACCGGGGACCGTTCCGTCGCCAGGCACTCGAGCGCCGGGTGGGACGATCATCAATTCCGAACCCGCTAATTCACCCCCGCGACTAGACCGCGGGAGCTTTGGCACTCCGACGACTCCGCTGCCTGGGTCTGGCTTTAATTCTGGAATCCCCGTGAACCCGAATCCGGGCATCGGGCCACCACCCGGCTCCTTTGCCCCGCCGACAACCGACTATCGCCCCACCTATTCCGATCCCTACTCGCAGCCGATTCCGGTGAATCCCAACTCGCCGATCATGATGACGCCGCCTTCGTCCTCGACCGCGCCCGTATATGGCAGTGGCTATCGCAGCGATTCTTCGTCCAATTGGAACGACCGCACGAACCTCACGCCGCCGGCCAATCGTCCAAACACAATCAACGAACCCTCGCTGAGCAGCCCGCCGTCGAGCGTGCAGCCGCTGCGTGATCCACATGGCGATGAACGCAATCAGCCCAGCAATCGCGCCCCGCAACTGCTTGGTCCCAGCGACCGGACCGCCGCGATGGACAATCGCTGGGCGGTGATTCCCGCCGTCTGGCCCGTCCGCGAGACTGCGGTGCAACCCATCGTGCAACGCACTGAGGCGCTGATGCCCGTCGTCACGCCCGCTCAGGTGGATGACGGCGGTTGGAAATCGGCGCGCTAGGTAGAGTCGCCTTTCGCTTCGCGGAAGGGCGTTCTTTCGCGGAGCGAAAGACGACAATCATCATTCACAGCGGTGATCTGCGCGACGACCAACCTCCGTCTGCAACTTGAAAGTAATGTCGCTCACGGCGCTGCGCGCTCAGCACGTAGCCTCAGTAGCGTGAGAAACTCCGCCAGGTTCACCAACCCCTCGGCTTCTTTTCGCTCTTCCGCGGAGAGACTCTGCCCAATATCCTGTCGGTCAAGCAAGGTCTGTAAGCGCGCCGCAACCGCCGCCGGCAATCGGCATTGAGCTAGATCGTTGGGTAGATCAAGTTCCAATGTTAAAGTCATTTCGCCCTCTGCTGCGCTGAATGTCTCGCCCACCCTATCATACTGCAAGCTCAATTCCTGCAAATGGAACTTCGCTCACCTCTTTCTTCTCCTCCCCTAAGGAACTATAGTCGCCCGCTGGGCAAATACCTGCTGCAGCGGCATCTTTCGGAGCCTTGCCATGTCCATTTCCGATACGCTCGACGTTGGCATCGGGTTGATCCTGATCTATCTGCTTCTGAGTCTGGTCTGTTCCGCCGCGCGGGAGATGGCGGAGGCGTTCTTCAAAACGCGAGCCATGAATTTGGAACTGGGCATTCGACAATTGCTGACCGATCCGACCGAAGCCAAGCACTCTTGGTTGCCTTTCACGACGCAGACGTTCTCGTGGTTCTGGGCCTACTGGTGGCCGAAGCTCTCGCGGGTGTCGCCCTGTGATCCGAACACGACGGACTGGGTCGCGGAGCTTTATAAGCACCCGCTGATCTCTGGCCTGTACGACGGCAAATACGAAGAGAAGAACTTGCCCGCCTATATCCCGGCGCGGACGTTCGCGCTGGCGCTCATGGACCTGGTCCTGCCACCCACGGCTCAGGGGAAGTCCGGAGCGGCTGGCGCTACCGCTGCGCTCGAGTTTCCGCCCGCTGCCGCCCCGCTGCAACCGCTCCGCGAAAAGGTCATCCTCTTGCCGGATGGGCAGCTCAAAAACGCACTGCTGCCGTTGATTGATTCGGCGGGAAACAACGTCATCCAGGCGCGGGAGAACATCGAGAACTGGTTCAACGGTTCGATGGATCGCGTTTCCGGCTGGTACAAGCGGCACACGCAATGGATTTTGTTTTGGCTGGGCCTGGGCGTCACGATTGCCATGAATGTGAACACGCTGACGCTCGCTGATTTCTTGCTGAACAATCCCGATGTTCGCAAGGCCTTAGTCGCGCGCGCGGAAGAGGTTGCTAAGAAGCAGGAGGTTCCCACGACTGCGCCGGCGGAGGGGCCTGATTTCAAAGCAGCCCGGGCTCATTTCGACGACGCCGTCAACGATGTGAAGAGCTTGCATTTGCCGATCGGCTGGTCAAGCACGAAAATGACATGGTTCGAAACTAATTTTTGTTGCCTGAAAGAAGGCAAAGCTCCCACACGAGAGTTTTGGTGGTGGCTGCTGCACTCACTGGGCGGCTGGCTCGTGACCGCGATGGCCATTTCGCTTGGAGCGCCCTTCTGGTTCGATACGCTGAACCGCATCATGATTGTTCGCTCGACCGTCAAGCCCAGCGAAAAAAAGCCCTGACGAGCCAGCGATTGATCCTCGGTAAGCGGCTTACAGTGGATTGCGTTTCGGCCGCGTCGCCGTGCGGGCCGGCGCTGGGGCGGTGCCGCCACTGAGATCGACGGGCGGGGCATCGGGATCGTCTTTGAGCTGTCCTTGTCGATGCGCCGTCAGGGCTCGCGCGATCTTGTCGGCCGGCTGTGGTTCGCCGGCCGTTTCTTGCCCCGGCGGATTGCCCCACAAGCACCGCCCGCCGTTGCGGGTTTGCAGTTCATAGCCGATCCGGCCATTCGTGTCTTCGGTCACGACGATGCGATAGAGACCGAGCGCGGGCCATTGATCCGTCCACGCCGCGGCGATCTTCGCGGCCGCCGTCACGCGCGGGCTGCCCCAGTCGGTGCCGTAAGGACCGGCCGGGGCAGTGTCGCCGGCATCGATCCGCAATAGCTCAGGCAAATTGCGGGCGGCAAAAGCTTCCGACGGCGTGGGCAGCAGAATTCCCTGCTCATCGACGAGCAGTAGCTCGGGCCGGCCGCGGTAGGCGACTTCGACCGCAGCAGTGGGCCGGCGATAAACCAGGTCCACCGTCACCTGCGCGGGATAGGACTTGCGAACCTGCTTCACCTGCGCGACCCAATTGTGGAGTGCGAAGGCTCGCTTCATCCGATCCAGCAGCGTGCGGTCCCGCAGATCGAGCCGTGCCAAACCGCCATCGCGAATGGTCTCGGTTTTCACATCCCCTTCAATCCACGGGGGCTGCGAAGTGACGCTGATCTGCTCGGCCGTCACTTGATAGGGTTCCGACGCCAGCGCAGGTTCCCCCCATCGCCGCCAGGCTTCTTGAAAGCCCCACCAACTGCCGGCGAGCAACAGCAGCGCGCCCACGATCGTGCGATAGCGCCTGTGCAGCAACAGGCTGATGATGGATGGCGAAGCTGCACCCGCGGGACGAGCCGGCGGCGAGGATGATTTATTCTTCATTTTCTGACTTCCGTTTCAGAGAGTCGTCTTTCGCTCCGCGAAAGATCGTCCTTTCGCGGAGCGAAAGGCGACAATGGCTACCAAACCTCAATTGCCAGCTCGAGCTCCGTGCCGCTCTTTTCGGCCACCACTTTCCGCACCTGCGCGATCAACTCGAGCACGTCGTGGGCTTTGGCTTTGCGACCCGCCACAAAGTAATTCGCGTTGCGATCGCAAATCTCGACATCACCGCGGCGTTCTCCCTTGAGGCCCGCTTCTTCAATCAGGCTGGCCGCGGTTCTGCCGCCGGCATCTTTGAAAATACAGCCCGTGCTTTGATCGCTCAGCGGCAGGCTGGCCTTCTTCAAAATCCATTGCTGCTGCATCTGCTTGGTCAGCCAGGCTGGGTCGCCCGGTTCCAATTCGAGCTCCGCTTCGAGAATCACCAGGTCATCGAGACTGCTGGCCCGGTAGCCAAAGCGCAAATCTTGTTTATTGCGCGTGAGCAGTTCGCCCGTCGTCGTCAGCACCGTGGCCCGCGAGACCGATTGACCGATGTCGCCGCCATGGGTGCCCGCGTTGGTGTGCAAGGCGCCGCCGAGGGTGCCGGGAATGCCCGCGAGCATTTCGAGGCCCGACAGTCCCTCGCGGACAGCGGTCGAAATGACATGCCCCAGCTTCGCGCCGCCGCCCACCGTGAGCTTGCGACCGCTGTGCTGAATATTGGCAAAGGCGGCGGCTGTGAGCTGCACGACAACGCCCTTCACGCCTTCATCACGCACAAGCAAGTTCGAGCCGCCGCCCAAAATCCGCAGCGGCAGCGCTGCTTGATGACAGCGCTTCACCAGTTCGATGAGTTCCGCCTGCGAAGTCGGCTCCGCGAAATACTGCGCACTGCCGCCCAACCGCAGCCAGGTGTACGGCGCGAGCGGCTCCTGCTCACGGACGATATGTTCGAGACCCGTCAGAATTCCCATACCCGGCTTTCGCTCCTGTAGGATCAGCGAGAACCGCACGCTAGCGCGTGTCGGCTGATTTCGCCTTCAATATGGTTCGCATTCTAACCCAATCGCCGGCGCTCGTCAGTCCCGAACGAGGCCAGCAAAACTCGTGCTAGCTATGCCAAACCTTCACGCGACGCTTGCTTGAGGGAAATTCTCACGGCAATTATAGTCACTGCACTCTCACCCGCCTTCCGCTAGATTGCCAGCCCTCACTTGCGATTGCTCCCATGATGAATTGCACCGCTCGTTTGATCGCCGTCGTTACCGCGTGGCTGATTGCCTGCTGTGCGACGAACGTTCACGCTCAACCGGGTCCAGCCACGCCCCGCCTGCTGGTCGTCGTCAGCGTCGATCAACTCTGCCAGGAATATCTCATCCGCTTTCAAGACAACTTTCCGCAGGAGGCTAGCGAGAGCCTGTTTCGCAATGTGCAGAGGAACGGGGCCTGGTATCCGAATTGTCATCACAAACAGGCCTTCACCGTCACCGCGCCTGGCCATGCCGTGCAACTGACAGGCGCTTATCCGAACACGCATGGCGTGATCGAGAACGACTGGTTCGATCGCACCACGGGCAAGACGCGGTATTGCGTTTCCGATCCCACGGTCGAAGTGATTGGCTTGGCGATGGGCAAGCCGATGTCGCCGCGAGTGCTGCTGGTCGATACGGTGGGCGACCGACTCAAGCTGGCGACCAATGGCGCGGCCAAGGTCATCGGCGTGGCCATCAAAGACCGCGCCGCGATTTTGATGACCGGCCACCGAGCCGACGCTGCCTATTGGATGGAGAAGAACCAGTGGGTCACGTCGTCGTATTATCGCAGCGATCTGCCCGGCTACTTGCGGACGCTCAACGAAGGGAAGTCCATCGATCAATTCCGCGGCCAGACTTGGGAACTGCTGCTGCCGCGAGCCAAGTATCACAATCAAGGTCCCGACGACAGCACACACGAGAACCCGCCGCTGGGCTGGACCGCGGCCTTTCCTCACAAGCTGGCCAAGGCGGGCGAGTTGACGGCGGACAAGTTTGGCGAGCAGATATTGTTCTCGCCGTTCGGCAACGACTACACCCTGCTGGCCGCCCGCGAGATCATCGCGCATGAACAACTGGGCGTTGACGATGTGCCCGATCTGCTGACGATCAACTTCTCATCGAACGATTACGTGGGCCACGCCTTTGGGCCGTACAGTTTGGAGGTGGAAGACAT
>JAYTUF010000195.1:0-2488 GCA_043744755.1 Anatilimnocola sp. | reverse complement strand
GAGCGAAGCGATCTCAACCTGAGGCGGCCAGGCAAAGTGCCGGTTGACCGCCGTGATGTCGTTGGGATCGCTGCCGTGGATCGCGCCCAAGACGAGAGCGCAATCTTCCACGGAGCGTGCGAGCGGGCCGATTTTGTCCATGCTCCAGCACAGAGTCATGCACCCGAATCGGCTGACGCGGCCAAATGTCGGCCGGAGACCCGAGGCACTGCACCGGCGGCAGGGGGAGACGATGCTCCCTAGCGTTTCGCTACCGAGGGCAAAGCCGACCAATCCAGCCACGACGGCGGACGTGGAACCAGCCGATGAGCCGCTGGAACCTTCTACGGGATTCCAAGGATTGCGGGTCAGGCCGCCGAACCATTCGTCACCCAGAGCCAGCGAACCGACCGACAACTTGGCCACCAGCACGGCCCCCGCTTCCCTTAATCGGCGAGCAACGGTTGCCTCCACTTCCAGCGACTGGTCCTGATAATGCCCCGCGCCCCAGGTCGTCTTATAGCCGGGCACGGCGATGATGTCCTTCGCGCCCCAAGGAATTCCGTGCAGCGGCCCCTGGTACTTGCCAGCCGCAATCTCCTCATCGGCGCGCTGAGCTTGTTGGAGCGCCAGTTCCTCGGTGAGCGTCACCACGCACTTCAAAAGCGGGTCGTACTTCTTAAGCCGAGCCAGATAGAGCTTCGTCAGTTCGGTGGAGGAAACCTTCTTAGCTTTGAGGAGTGCGGCGAGTTTCGTCACCGGCAGAAAGGCGAGGTCTTCATCGGCAGTCGGTCGTTCCACGGCTTCTTTGCTGGGCAGCGGTTGTATTTCCTGGCGATCAATCCTGGCTGTCGCTTCCTGCGGCGGAGCAGCGAAGAAGGAGAGCGCGGGAGGAACACTGTTCTTTAGATCGACTTTACGCAGCGCCTCAAACTTCCGCTGATCGCGCTCGACCGCCGCCGCCACGGATTTGCGATCTTCCTCCGAGAGCTTAATACCGGCGATCCATTCGGCTTGCTCAATGAGCTCCGGCGTCACCTTTCCCGCCTGCTCCGCTTGCGCGGCAAGGGCGCGCTGAAAGGCGATAGTTCCGACTCCAACTCCGGCCAAGGCAGCCAGAACGTGCCGCCGTGAAAGGCGACCACCGGCGGTTGAGGCTTTGGGCTCACTTGGGACGTTGAACGAGAAATCATCGGAACTTGGCATCATCGCAATCTCACGGTGAAAAGGATCATTGATTCCCGTCCCCCACCACTTCGCTGTCTCGTTCCGAGGTGGGTGCAATGGGGGCCTCCACCACACCAATTTCCTTCAACCTCGACTCCACTCTGGCCTTGGTCAATCCGCTCAATCCCACCAGCGCCTTGCGATACCATTCGGCCGCGTGAGCTTGCGATCTTGTCTGAGCTGTGCCTGTTAAGCTCTCGCCAACCTTCCACCAGGCATCTCCTAACTTGAGCGAATCGGGTTTCGCTTCGAGTTCGAGCAAGGCAGCCATCTTAATTTCGTCGGCATTGCCGCCGAGAGCCAACATGGTTACACCCCGCCGCCAGTCGCCTTTGACGAAACACAGGAATTTACCGACAGCAGAATTGGCTTCCGGATTGGTTGGCCGGGCCTCAAGTGCAACGGTTGCCTCTTTGACTTTCTCGAACTCAGAAGCGATTTCCTCAATCAACTTGGACTTGGCAGCCATTCGCTTGACACGTTCAAAGTCCTTGCTTTCCCTGGCGCAAACGAGAGTCAGTTCTACGAAAGTTCTGGCCTGGCCATAGCGGTCGGCGGCAATCGCGTCGTCGATCAGGGGCGCGAGCATGGCCGCATAAACTTGATGGTCCTTTGCGAGTTTCAGGACCTTGACCGCCGCTGTCGCTGCGTCGACCTGCATCTGCATTTGGTCGACCTCGAATTCCCCGGCTATTCGGCCAATGGCGTCGAATGCAATCGCCAGATCACCCTGTTGTGCAGAGATGTCGCGGGCAATCCGCCAGAGAACGAAACGGCCCACTGGATCATCCTTCGTCGCAGTTCCCTCCCCCAGCAATTTCTTTGCCAGCTCAATCTTCTGAGCCGGTGTTTTGGCCTTCTCATAGTCGGGCTTATATACGTCTGCAATGACCGTCAATGCTCCCTTTTGAGCGACTTCCTCGGGAATGGCTGCTTTGGGACCGGGGTCTTGGGCGACTGCGGGGAGAGTGATCAGCAATAAAGCTAGGGAAGCGTAACGCATTGTTTTCTCCTGCTGGGACCAAAGCACTCCGCGGCGAATGCGGTCGAAGACGTTGCCATGATACTCGCAGCAATTGCGATCATGCCAGTGATACCTACCCCAACTCCTCAATCCGCTCCCGAATTTCCACCAAGTGCCGCGGCCGGCCGCGATGATCGTTCACCGTCTGCGCAGGATCAATGCCGAGGTGCCGATACATGTGGGCGAGGACCCGTTCGATGCGAATTGGCGAGTTTGAGGGTCGCCAGCCGAGTTGGTCGGTGGCGCCGACGACCTGAC
>JAYTUF010000194.1:0-2491 GCA_043744755.1 Anatilimnocola sp. | reverse complement strand
TTAACTGGCGGATTGGCCGGTGGATTTGCAGGGTCTGACATCTAGTCGTTCCATAAAAAAAGCCCGCATCAAGCGGGCCGGTAGTGAGTAAGGGTTGCCTACTCGAAAATCTTTGCCAGCATTGGCGTGGCAGCATTGAGGAATGGGGAGCAGTGCATCAACATGCAACTACTTCACTCTTCAAACGCTTTTCCATAGTTCCGCTACGGATGAAGTCCAAAAGCATCGCCACCGTTTTGAAGGCATTTGCGCGAGCCTCTTCAAGCGACTTGGAAAGATAGGTGTCGGAGAGCAGTTGCTTCCAGCCGCGAATCACGAACGAAACCGCTTGCGTGTTTGCAGGACGCAACGGGTCACGCGCGGAGTCCACGTCGGGGTGGTTGTCGAAAACCTCGACGGTGAGTCCTAGTTTTTCCGCCAAGGCGTGAATTTCAGTTTCGGAAAGTGGCATCAGCCGACTCCATAAAAAAAGATTGCACCAGCGGGCCGGGTAATGAGTAAGCGGGGCCTACTCGGAAAAAAGAATTAACTCATCAACTTACGCGAATCGCGCGAATTCTCCGTTGAGTTGGACAGCAGCGCGGCAATAGGCTGCATGCGCGGCTTCGGCGCTACCAAACAGGCCCAAATGAATGCGGCGCTTGTTGGAAGTGATGTACGCAACCCATTTATTGCCATTCCGGCATGCGCCCTTAAATCCGCTAGTGTTGTCAACACGCCTGCGTCCATTCGCTTGGTTCTGCGAAACATCGGCCAGTCGAAGATTGTCAAAACGGTTGTTGGAAGGATTCCCATCAATATGGTCAATCTGCACTGACGGCCACTCGCCGGTCATAAAAAGCCATGCCAGACGATGAGCTTTGAGCATCACCCCGTCGATACGAATGTCGCGGTAGCCGCCTGCATTTAGGCCTCCAGCGACCATCCCTGCATGTTTGGCGTTCCACCGATTCGGTTCGCGACCAAATCCCGATTTCGGCAGCCAATAGAAAAGCCCGACTTCAGGCTGATAACAAAGGACTTCGTTAAGGCGAGTACGAGTCGGCCCATTTTTGAATTGCATCATTCAGAGATTTTCACTTGTTTCTGAGCCATGTCATTGCGCAATTGCATGTCCGCTTCAGCCATTACCTTTTCTGCTCGAGCGTCTTCTATGTCGTACTCGGACGCAAGGACGCGGATAGCGGTCTCAATGCTCATAAGGCCCGCATCGCACAGCGTGCGAAGTGTGTTGGCGCGATCTAACATGTCCTGCATCGTCGGCGCGTACCACGAAGGCCAACGCAACGTGATGGTTTTGCTGGCGTCCAGCTTGCCCAGCTCAGTCGTATCTTTCAGCTTGAGTGGATACTTCTGCGACGCGGCCACGATCATCTTGAGCAAATCAAGCAACGCGCCTTCGCCGTAGCTGATTCGCAGTTTGTCGGCCAACCAGATCAGCGCCTGATTCATCATCTCTAGCGCTTTGCCGGATGGTGCTGCAGCCATCTTTTCCGTGTTTGAACGGTTGCCGTGCATCGATTCAATGGTCAGCTCGCGCAACAGGCGAACGTAGTTGATGACCGCCTCGACTGCCGTTCCGTTGATCTCCAACAGCTTGGCGTCACCGTCAGCGCCGACCACCATCGCATTACCTGCGCTGCGCACGAGTTGACCGTTGTCACCCATCGCAGGCTCTTTGAGCAACAGCAGCGGATCACTTGAGTATTTCAAACCACGACCAGCTTGTGAGAGTTGGTAGTCAATCTCGATACTGCTGTCGATCGCTTCGTCGGGGAACGTCGGCGCCCCATCGATTTCGTCACCGCCTGGGAGATTGCGAATCCAGACGATAGGCACGAAGCCCAGGGCGTGAGATACAGACCGCGCTGCGTCACGCTTGAGCGGCTTGCCTTCGCGCATCTTGATGTCCGGCTGCGGCGCGTACCAAGTTTCTTCTATGGTGCTCCAGTCTCGGCAGAACCAGAAAATCGCTTGCATGTCCGCGTCTTTGATCGGATAGCCGAACGCCACGAGATCCGCGCCTTTGACTTTGTAGCGCTGCTCCACGCGAAGCAACGTGTCGGGCGCGTCCGGGTTCCAGATCGGCGTTAAGAACGGCGTTTCGAGTACGGACAGGAACGGGCGCGATTTGATAACGCGCAGCCAAATCGCAACCGAGCCGACCGAACCGCGCGTCGCAGCGTCGATCATTACCTGATTGAGATTCAGCTCTTTCGCAAGCGTTTCGAGCGCCTCGCGCGTCGTCTCGTCGTCGCATTCAATGCTCGGAAAGTGGCCTTCGGAAAACAACAGGCCCACGCAATCATCAACAACAAGGCGGCACAGACGGTAACGCGCCGAAGGACGACGCGCGCGCAGAGGAATGTATTCCTCATTCGTGGACTTTTCTTCGTGAAACGCATATTGCAGACGGTCGTACAGCGTCCCGTTCACCACGTGCGCGAGCATTTGCAGGCGGAATGCGCGTTCGGGCAGATCGCGGTCTTTC
>JAYTUF010000193.1:0-9686 GCA_043744755.1 Anatilimnocola sp. | reverse complement strand
CGGCAGGAGCCTCGCCCTCCCAGCGTTATTGCGAATACATGCCAGACGATTGGGACGATTTCGACACGCCGGATACTTCCGCGGAAGAGTTGCAGACTGCCGCCGACCCCGACGAAGGGCCCTTGCCGTCGGAAGAAGAAGTCGATGCCGCGCTGAACGCTGTCGCCGGACCGCTAGCAGCCGATGCCCCGCCTCCCATCGCAGAAAACATTCCGCGCTATGAATTCGCCTTCCGCCGGGCGGCTGCCAAGGTGCGCGAGTTTCCGCGCACGGTCGGCCTCTATCTGTTCAAAGACACCAGTGGCATCACCATTTATGTGGGCAAGGCCAAGAACCTCCGCAGCCGAGCGGGAAGTTACTTTCTGATCGGTGCCCAGCAAGAACGGCGGACGGCTGAATGGGTGATGGACATTGCCGATGCCGACTACATCGAGTGCGAAAGCGATGTCGATGCCCTGCTGATGGAAGCCCGGCTGATTAAGGACATTCAGCCCAAGCACAACAAAGAACTGAAAGACGACAAGACCTTCCCGTACTTGATGATCACCAAGGGGGAAGATTTCCCGCGGGTCGAAGTCACGCGGCAACCGCCCGACCGCGGCGTGCGGCTGTTCGGCCCCTTCGCCAGCGCCGGCGCTCTCCGCGGGGCGATGCAGGTGTTGCAGCGGATTTTTAAGTTTCGCACCTGCAGCCTGGATATCGAAGAAAACGACGAACGCTGGAAGTGGTTCCGCCCCTGTTTGCTCGCGAGCATTGCGCAGTGTACCGCCCCCTGCAACCTGCGGATTAGCAAAGACGAATACAAGCACGATATTCACCGGCTGGTGATGTTCCTGGAAGGAAACAAGAAAAAGCTGATCGCCGAAATGCGCGATGAAATGCAGTCCGCGGCCAAGGACAAGCATTTCGAAATGGCCGCTCGACTGCGGGACGAAATCAAGATGCTCGAATCGCTCGACCGCCGCGGCGATATCGACGTCCATGCCCAGCCCGAAGTTTTTTATATCGATCCGAAGAAAGGTCTCGCCGGTTTGAAAAAAGCCCTCAAGCTGGCCGATGTGCCGCGGACCATTGAAGGGATGGACATCGCGCACCTGGGCGGAGGCGAGACCGTCGCCAGCGTCGTGCAGTTTCTCGATGGCCTGCCTTTTAAGCCTGGCTATCGGCGATACAAGATCAACGGCGTCGCCGGCATCGACGACTTCCGCAGCTTGCACGAAGTTGTCTCGCGGCGATATCGCAAGCTCCTCGATACCGACGAACCCTTCCCCGACCTGCTCCTGATCGACGGCGGCAAAGGCCAACTCTCCGCCGCCCTGGCTGCCTTCCGCGATCAAAACATCACGCCTCCGGCGCTGCTTTCGCTCGCGAAGCGCGAAGAGGAAATCTATCTGCCCGATGCGGAAGAACCGCTGAGGTTATCGAAACATTCTTTCGCCTTACGACTGCTGCAATACGTCCGCGATGAAGCCCACCGGTTCGCGCAGCATTATCATCATCAGTTGCGCCGCAAGTCGCAGTTGGGCGACTAGGTAGCCCGTCGCGTTAGCAAGGAAGTGCCGCGAGTGAACTCGACCGTGCCAACCGTGCGACAGCACGCATGTTCGTAGCGCGCTAATGTCACGTTGACGTGCTATCGCACGGAGCAAAATGGATGGTCGTTGCGCGGCACTCCCTTGCTAACGCGACGGGCTACCTTTATTACGGCGACTTCAACAAATCCTTGAACAGCAACTTCTCCACGCCGTCCGGCAGCTTGGCGGTGTCTTCGTTTTGCAGCCAGATGGCGCCGGAGTGAAACCAGACGCCGTTGTTGGTGCCATCGAAGCGGACGAAAGGTGGGATGATCGGTTTCTTTGCGGTTTCGCTGTCTCGAGCGTCGTCGAACATTTTCAGGGACCAGCCGCTTTTGAAATCCCGGAACAGATAAAGTGCATAACGCTCGTGGTTGGAAAATAGTAGATCGAGTTTGCGATCACCGTTCACGTCGATGAAGCGGAGGCTGCCAGCCGATAGATCGATGGCATTGAGTTCGGTTTGGATTGGCTGAAGAAGAACCTGTTCCGTCCGTTCACTTCCTGGAATGTCGCGGCTGAGTACGAATTGGTTTTTCTCCGTCTTCTTACCTTGTCTGTCGATCGCAGCTAATCCGATTCCTTCCAGGCCGCCGTCGCTGTCAATATCACGTCGGAGCAGCGGCTCATTCAGAACGAATCGCTCATCGAATTCGATCGATTCGTTCCAGACGGCTTTGTCAACATTCCATGTGAGCAGCCTCTCCTTTCCATCGCGGCCGGCTAAACGGACGTCGAGATAGCCATCGTTATTTTCATCCGCGAGGTCAGGCAACTTTGGGCGCCTCGATCGTAGCGTTTCGCCATTCAGCAGAATCTTATTGAGCCTCTCCAAGCACTCCCGAAAGTTCAAAAACTTCACCTTCTTCCCATGCTTCGTCACCGCATGGTCGATGAGCTCCACCACCTGGTCGTTGCGAATCCAACCATGCGGGTGAAAGACGAGATTAAACGTCCCTTGCTTGAGGACGGCAGCGTCGAGAGCAATTTTCAGATCGCGGACCGTGTCGGGGTTGTACGGCTTTTGCACGTGTTGGGCGGACCAGTCGCTGGGGACGACGCAGGGGAACTCCCAGCAGACGCCGCCGATGACATAGGGATACGGATAGTCGTTGATGGTGTTCACGAAGTTCGGAAACGGCAGATAGCGGCGAAATCGCTCGCTGCCGTCTTCAAGCTGCGTGATCTCTTTGGGCAGTGAATCGTCGTCCTTGGTGACAATGTTGAAAACGCTGCTGTCGATCTGCAGAAAATTTCCATACGGCGTGGTCTCGTTGAACACATGCTGCCAGAATCGCGGGCTGGGAGTGTTTTTGCTGTCGCAACAGGGCATCCGAAACGCGACCGGCTTGTTCCCGGGGATCAGGTTCATCAAGTCCACGCACTTTTCATAGGTGGCCTTCGCCTTCGCAAAGTCGCCGCCCTGCAAACAGGGGCAGGGATGATCGAACGTATGCACTTCGATGCTCAGCCCTTCCGCCAGCCATTTCTTGAGCTGCGGGTCCAGGGGATTGACCGAGCAACTCATGACGCTGACCGGCGCCCGGCCGTCGATCTGTTTCAGCCGGTCGAGAATGGGCCGCAAATAGGTTTCATACTTGGCCGACTCGCGCATATCGTCAATGGCGAGTGTGACGACGCACTGCACGCCCTCATCGCCCACCCACTGCGGCGTGATCAGCTTGGGATAATCGCGATGCGGATAGTACGGATCGAGCGGACCGTCGGCGTACGAGAGCGGCGGCTTTTTGAGTGTAGCTACTTGAGCCCAGCATGGCAGACCACCGGCCAAGCCCATCCCGAAGAATAAGGCAGCGCTAACTAAGAGACGGTTCATGGCAGCAACATCTGTAGCGAAGTGAAAACTCAGATACAGTCGCCCATCGTATCGGAGCGGCCGCCGCAATACAAAAGTTGGGCAAAGCTTAAGTGTTTACATGGCTTCCTTAGCCACCGGCTTCAGAGGCTGTCGGGCTCTTGCCTTGACTTGAACCCGAAGGGTTCGCAGCCATTAGCCCCGTGGTTGAGGCGTTAGCCGATACCCGGGGAAAACCCGGAAAATTAGGCGTCGATCCCGCAGGGATCGCAGCGCCGTGATGCTGCGATCCCTGCGGGATCGGGGATGGAAAATGCATCGGGATCCCCAGGTATCGCGACGCTCAACCTGGGGCCATTGGCTTTGATCCCTCCGGGATCGATTCAAATGCATGCACAACGCCGGTCAGTCTCTTCAGGCGGTTGCTAAGGCAGCCTCGTTTGGTGTTCACCGCGAAACTTGGCTACACTTGCTAAGACCATGATGACGCTCCCGACATCGCCGATTGTTTCCCCTTTCGCCAGCACCCGCCGCGATTGGCTCGGCCACGCGGCGAGCGGCCTCGGCGTGATGGCGGCCGCAGCGCTACTTGCGGAAGATGGCTGCGGCGATGACAAGCCTGCGGCGAAGCGCAGCATCACCGGGCTGCATCATCCGCCGCGGGCGAAGCGGTGCATTCATATCTTTTCGCCGGGCGGCGTGAGTCAGGTCGATACGTTTGACTACAAGCCGGAACTCGACAAGCTCGATGGTCAGCCGCTCGTGGGCAAAGGAAAGATCGAACCGTTCTTCGGGCAGATCGGCAAACTGCGAAAGAGTTTTTATCCCTTCAAGCAGTACGGTGAAACCGGCACCTGGGTCAGCGGATTGTTGCCGCACATTGCCGAGTGTGTCGATGATCTGACGATCGTCCGCAGCCTGGTCGCCAAGAGCAGTTCGCACACGCCGGCCTGCTTTCAGATGAATACCGGCTTCACGCTCAACGGCTATCCGAGCCTGGGCGCGTGGCTCAGTTACGGCCTAGGGAGCGAGAGCCAATCGCTGCCTGCCTTCGTCGTGCTGCCTGATCCACGCGGCATCGTCAACGGCGGCGCGAGCAACTGGGGCAACGGCTTTCTGCCAGCGCTGCATCAGGGAGTTGCGTTCGACACTGCCCAGCCGGAACCCGTCGCCAATTTGCAAACGCCGGCGAATGTTTCACCGACTGCACGTTTGGCCGCCTTGAAGGCCCTGGAGCAAATGAACCGGCGGATGGCCGAACAGTATCCGCTCGATTCAGCGCTCGCCGCGCGGCTGCGGTCGTATGAATTGGCTGCCCAGATGCAGGTGAGCATTCCAGAGACGGTCGGGCTCGAACAGGAGACTCGCGAAACGCAGGCCTTGTATGGACTCGATCAACCATTGACCGCCGGTTTTGGAAAGAACTGCCTGCTCGCACGGCGGTTGATTGAACGAGGCGTCCGCTTCGTGCAACTCTACAACGGCGGGGCGCTCGGCTCACCGCGGATCAACTGGGACGCCCACGAAGACCTCAAGCAGAATCACGATACTCAGGGCGTGCTGCTCGATAAACCGGTCGCGGGACTCTTGCGCGATCTGAAGCGCCGCGGCCTGCTCGACGACACGCTCGTTTTCTGGACCAGCGAGTTCGGCCGCACGCCCTTCACGCAAGGCGAAAACAGCAAGGGCCGCGATCATCACAACCTCTGCTTCACCGGCTGGCTCTGCGGCGGCGGCGTGAAACGCGGCTTCGCCTACGGCAGCAGCGACGAAGTGGGCTACCAACCCGCGACCAATCCCACCAGCATCTACGACCTGCACGCCACCGTGCTGCATCTCCTCGGCCTCGATCACACCCGCCTCACCTGGTACCACAACGGCATCAACCGCCGGCTGACCGACGTGCATGGGCGGGTGGTGTTTGATTTGCTAAGCTGAGAACTGAACTGAGCGTTTATTCATTTCCTCGGGGTTGGACGATGAATAGAATGGAATGGCAAACACTCGCGGAAGTACGCATTGCGGAGGCAGAATCTTTACTTTCAGCAGCCATTCCATTTGCCGACGGCGCTTACTATTTGGCCGGCTACGCGGTCGAATGTGCCCTGAAAGCCTGCATCGCCAAGAATGTCAAAGAGTTCGATTGGCCGGATCAAAAGTTTGTAGTGAAGTGTCATGTGCATGACGTTCAAGCGTTAACGAGGCTGGCTGGGATCGACAACGCCCGTTCGGAAATTGCCCAATCGAGGCCGGCATTCGAACGGAATTGGAATGTTGTAAAGGACTGGAATGAACAAGCCCGGTACGAGCGATTTACGCTTGTCCAGGCACAAACGCTCTTCGAGGCCGTGGTGGATGGAAAGGATGGGGTGCTGCCATGGATCAAAGTCCACTGGTAACTGAACAGATTGACGCGGGGCAAGAATTGATTCGAAAGTTCAACGACTACAAGCCCGTTAACTCGGCTTTTTGGTTAAGGGAAGGAGATGCAGGAGAGTGGTATCTCTACATCATCTCGTCCGAGATTGACGATTCCAATTTTCACCTGGCATACGGTGAGCTAACTAAGCTCACGCGCCGACCGCCTGATCCTTGGCTTGATCCGTTTCAGGTAAAAGTCGCAGGGATCGACAATAAATTCGCCGTTGCGGTAAACGAGATTCAAAGTAAATACGTGACGCTTTTGCCAACGCGAATTCGGAATCGGATGTTGGGCGGGATTTACATTGAAGAAGCGTATATTTACTCGCCGCTGGCATCAATCCCGACACCCACGCCGTAAAGTGAATCAGCTTGGTTCGCGACAGGCAAATCCCGTTCAGTCATTCTGAACTAATCATGCTTCCCACGCGCATGCATCACGGCGCGGAAGATCATCAAGAACAAGCCGCTGCCGAAGAGGCCGACGAGCAGGCCGATGAAGCCGCCCAGCAGAGCGCCCGTGGCGCCATCGCTGGTGGTGAAGTAGCCGATGGAGATGCCCAGCACCAGGCACACAAAGATGGCGACGGCCTGGAATAGATTGTCCCGCCAGCGGACATTCACGCCGGTCGCGGTATCGCTGACGAGGTTATAGGCTTGCCTGGTCGTCAGCGGATCTTTGGGCGGTGGTTGTTCGGACAGATCAGTCATGTGATTGACCTTTCATCTCGCCTACGAACCAAACCACTTCTTCAGCACATGCAGCGTCGTGGCCCGACCGGCGCGGGCGATGCTGGTGGTGAGCGGAATTCGCTTCGGGCAAACAGCCACGCAGTTCTGGGCGTTGCCGCAGACCTGAATGCCGCCCTCTTGCGTCAGGGCTTCGAGGCGCTCGCCGGCGTTCATTGCGCCGGTGGGATGCAGGTTGAACAGCACCGCCTGGCTGATGGCGTGCGCGCCGACGAACTCTTTGTCATAGGCAATGTTCTTGCGCTCCGTGAAGGCGGCGTCGGTTTCCCCTTCATCCTTCGCCAGTTCCACCTTCAAGTATTGCGGGCACGCCTCCAGGCAGCAGCCGCAGCTCATGCACTCGCTGAGGGGATAGGTTTGTTCATGAGTCTTGGCTGACACTTTCGGGCCGGGACCCAGATCGTAATAGCCATCGACGGGAATCCAAGCTTTCACCTTTTGCAGGCCGCGGAACAGCCGGCTGCGGTCCACGACCAGGTCGCGAACGACGGGGAACTTGGTCATCGGTTGCAATTCAATCTCGGCAGGATGATCGCCCAGCAGCCGATCAACCAGGGCGGAGCAAGACTGCCGCACCTTGCCGTTGATGACCATGGTGCAAGCGCCGCAGACTTCTTCCAGGCAATTACAATCCCAGGCCACGGGCGCAACGTGCTTCCCTTCGGCCGACGTCGCCTTGGCGGCGATGCGCTGCAGAACACTGATGACGTTCATGTCCGGTTCGTACTTGACCGTATGCCGTTCCCAGTAGCTGGGTTCGCCCGGCGCATCCTGCCGCAGCACGCGGACCTCGAACGTATCGGGTTTGGCGGCCGGTTCGGCGTGGCCGTGTCCATGCCCGTTGGAACCGTGAGCGCTATCGTGATGCGAGTCTGCCATAGTGATTTTGTTTGCTGAGTTTTCCAAACAGTATTACTTAGTGAGCGCCCGCCAAAGCTGGTTTAGCCCCAGCGCCAGTCGCCCCGTTGCCGTTGCTGCCCGCTGCCTGATCTTTCGCGGCTTGTCGTTCTTTCCACACCTTTTCAATCTCTTCCGCGCCAACCAGGCCATACAGCCGTGGCCGCGGCGTGATTAGCGACGTATCGACATCTTCGTAGCTGAGCTTGACTTCCTGGCCATCCCAAGTGGCGATGGTGGACTTGAGCCACTTGCGGTTGTTCTCGTCGAAATTATCGCACCAGGCCTCCGCCTGCCGCCGCCGTTCGGCCGGCTCAGTCGAGGTGAGAGCGCTGAAGGAATGATCGGGCTTGTAGTGCGCCCCGCGGCTTTCATCGCGAGCGAGCGCGCCTTGCAGGATCGTGAGCGCGAGCGGGAACATATCGATCAGGGCCTTGGTGAAGACCACATTCTGATTGGTCCAGTTGCCCGAGTCAGACAGCGAGCACTTCAGCGACCGCTCGTGCAGTTCTTTCACCTTGGCCACTGCTTCGCGCAGTTGATCGTTGCGACGAACAACCGTGGCGGTCTTGGTCATCACATCGCCCAGTTCTTGATGAATCAGGTATGGATTCTCACCGCCAGCGGGACGCTTCAAAAGGCCATCGTGCCGCGTCTTCTGCTGTTTCATCGCGCGCTCGAACAGCGATGCGGGCAATTCACTCGCCGCTGTCTTCGTCCCCTTGAGCAGCGTCTCGATGCCAGGGGCGGTGATGAGTCCGCTGAAGATGCAACTCAGCAATGAGTTAGCGCCCAGTCGGTTCGCGCCGTGGTATTGATAGTCGCATTCCCCCATCGCATACAGGTTAGGAATGTTCGTAATCTGATTCTTGGGCGAGCCGACCGTCAGGCCACCGTCGCCGCTCTTGGCATAATCCACCCACAGGCCGCCCATCGAATAGTGAACGGCGGGGAAGATCTTCATCGGCGTGCTGCGGGGATCGACTCCTTGGAACTTCTCATAAATCTCCAAGATGCCGCCTAGCTTGCGATTCAGTTCCGCCCGCGGGATGTGCGTCAGATCTAGATAGACGGCCAGGCGATCTTTATCGACGCTCAAGCCTTCGTTCACGCAGATATCGAAAATCTCGCGGGTCGCAATATCGCGCGGCACCAGGTTCTTGTACTTGGGATACCGATCTTCCAAAAAGTAGAATCGCTCGCTCTCGGGAATGGTCAGCGGATCGCGCGGGTCTTGCGGCTTCCGCGGCACCCACACTCGGCCCCCTTCGCCACGGGCCGATTCGCTCATCAGGCGGAGCTTGTCCGCCCCGGGAATGGCCGTCGGATGAACCTGAATGAACTCGCCGTTGCCGAATTTCGCGCCGGCTTGAAAGCAGCGGCTGGCTGCGCTGCCGGTGCAGACCATCGACATGGTGGACCGGCCATAGATCAAGCCGGGACCACCCGAAGCCACGATCACCGCGTCGGCGGGGAAGGCCCGCATTTCCATGGTGGTCAGGTCTTGCCCAATCGCGCCGCGGCAGACGCCATTGTCGTCCAGCACGGGGCCGAGAAAATCCCAGAACTCGTATTTCTTGACCTTCCCTTCGGTTTCCCAGCGACGAACTTGTTCATCCAGACCATACAGCAATTGCTGACCGGTCGTAGCACCCGCGAATGCAGTCCTCTTGAACAGCGTGCCGCCGAAGCGACGACGGTCGAGATACCCTTCCGGCGTGCGATTGAAAGTGACGCCCAAACGGTCCATCAGTTCGATGATCTTCGGACCCCAGATGGTCATTTCCTTGACCGGCGGCTGATGCTGCAGAAAGTCACCGCCATAGACGGTGTCGTCCAGGTGGAGCCATTCGGTGTCGCCCTGTTGTCGCGTGAGATCGTTCACGCTGTTGATGCCACCCTGAGCACACACGCTGTGCGAACGCTTGACCGGCGTGAGGCTCATCATGTCGACGGCGATATCCAGCTCAGCCAGCTTCATCGCTGCTGCTAGGCCGGCCAGGCCGCCACCGACGATTAGTACTCGTTGCTTTGCCATGAGAAATCAGAAATCAGGAGTCAGGGGATCAGGGATCAGGTCGTATTGCTCCCTCTCCTCGGTACTCCGGGGAGAGGGCTGGGGTGAGGGGCCGTCCTGCGAGCAGACCCTCCATTTACTTGCTTTCTTAAGGCGCAACAGGTTCCACCGCATGCGGCGCCGCCGGTGCATGCGGATCACCCGTTTTCGC
>JAYTUF010000192.1:0-9696 GCA_043744755.1 Anatilimnocola sp. | reverse complement strand
CTCTGCCCATTTCCCAATGAGCAAATCAAGCGGAAAAAGGCGCGAGCATAGCTTGTCTCAAACGCCGCCGGGCGAACAATAGAGGCAACGAACATTTGTTGAGAGGATTCCGCAGTTGCTGGCGCGCTTGCTGTTATTTTTCACGATCTTTCCACTCGTCGAACTGACGTTGCTATTGCTGCTCGGCAAATACACCAACGTCGAGACAGCCATCGCGTTTGTGCTGATCACCGGCGCGGTGGGGGCCGTGATGCTCCGCTGGCAAGGGTTGCAGGCCTGGCGGAAAGTGCAGGAGGATCTGAAGGCCGGACGGATGCCGACGGAGTCAATCATCGATGGCCTGTTGATTGTCGTGGCTTCGGTACTGCTGATCACGCCCGGCGTGCTGACCGATTTCGTCGGCATCACGCTGCTGATTCCGTGGTGCCGGCGGGGCTATCGCCGACTCGCGTCGTGGTATTTGCGGAAGCGATTCTCGAGTCGCTTTCCAAGCAGTGGCCAGCCTGCGGAAAGCCGCCGAACCGAAGTGATCGATTCCTATGTCGTCGAAACGCCGCAAAGTTTGGATCGAGCGGACGGCTAGCAGACCTCAAACGCCATTAGCGGCCCTAAATCTGCCGCTACGCGGTTGTCAGTCGCCGCTAGTGGTTACAAAACGCCGAGCGGACTCTTGACAACCGGGCCTCTGTGCCGATAAGACGCACCTATATGCGCGGCCAATGCCCCGAAGGTTGTCCCCTGACGTAACTTGCTGCGGACCTCTCTCGGTTGTTTCGCAGGCAGTCGGCAATCAGGAATGATGGCAAAGGCGGAGAAGGAACCCTACATGTCCACGATCGAGTCCGCCGCTATCTCGGAATCGCCCCACTTGGCCGGCGAGCTCTCCGCCACCGCCTTGTTCGACAAGTGCTGGACCTTGGCGAAGAACCTATGGTGGACTTGGCATCCCGAAGTCATCAGCATTTTTCGCGATCTCGATCCCATTCGCTGGCGGCAGCTCGACCATAACCCGGTCGCCTTGCTTCGCGAGTTCAACGCCGAGCGACTCGCCAGCCGGGCGGCCGAGATGGTGCTCTACAGCCGAATCAATTACGCGCATCGCCGGCTCAAAGAGTACATGGCCAACACCAATACCTGGGCGGCCACTCACGCGGGTGTGCTCGGCGGCAACCCGGTCGCGTATTTTTCCGCGGAGTTCGGCCTGCACGAATCGATTCCGATTTATTCGGGCGGCCTGGGAGTGCTCTCGGGCGATCATGTGAAGAGTGCCAGCGGCCTGGGCGTGAATCTGGTGGGCATCGGCCTATTCTACGATCAAGGTTATTTCAAGCAGCAGCTCGATGACTCGGGCTTTCAGCGCGAAGAATATCTCGATACGAAGGTCGAGAACTTGCCGATGGACCCGGCTCTGTCGCCGGAAGGGAAGCCGATCACGGTCCGCGTTGACACCCGCCACGGCGCATTGTTCGCCAAGGTCTGGAAGATGCAGGTCGGCCGCGTGCGGCTGTACTTGCTCGATTGCGATGTCGATGGCAACAGTCCCGAAGATCGCAAACTCACCAGCCGGCTGTACGGCGGCGACGAACGAATCCGCATCCGCCAGGAGTTGGTGCTGGGCGTGGGGGGCGTCAAGGCGCTCAAGGCGCTCGGCATTCACCCCGGTGTATATCACTTGAATGAAGGTCACAGCGCCTTCGGTCCGCTCGAAGTAATTCGCGAACGAATGCACGACGATGGGCTGCCCTTTGATGAAGCCCTCCGCAATGTCGCGCGGCAAACCGTCTTCACCACACATACACCGGTTCCAGCCGGGCACGATCGCTTCTCGGGTCCGCTCGTTGAGGAGCACCTTGGCCCACTGCGAGATGCGCTCGGCATCAGCTACGAACAGTTGATGGGCCTCGGCCGCGTTGAGCCGCAAAACGATCAAGAGCCGTTCTGCATGACTGTTGTGGGTCTCAAGCTTTCGCGCAAAGCCAACGCCGTGAGCCAACTGCATGGGCACATCAGCCGGCGGATGTGGTCGCAGCTTTGGCCGTGGCGCGTCGAAGAAGAGATTCCGATCGGCCACATCACCAACGGCGTCCACATTCCGACGTGGCTCGCCGCGCAGATGATGCAGCTTTATGACCGGCACTTCGTCGCCCAGTGGATTTACCGGATGGGTGAACCCGAAGTCTGGCAGGCGATTCATAACGTCGATCCGGGCGAGCTTTGGGAAACGCACAACAGTTTGAAGAACCTGCTGCTGGCGTTTGTTCGCCGCCGCGTGAGCCGCCAGTGCCGCCGCCGCAACGAGAGCGACGAGACGATCGAAACCGCGCGGAACGTACTCGACCCCAACATTCTGACTATCGGTTTCGGCCGCCGGTTTGCCACCTACAAGCGGGCGACGTTGCTGCTCAGCGATCCCGATCGCTTGGCTGCCCTCGTCAACGACAAAGAACGCCCGGTGCAATTCGTCTACGCCGGTAAGGCCCACCCCAAGGATGAACCCGGCAAGGGCTTCATTCAGACCATCGCCAACCTGCGGCACGATCCGCGGTTCGCGGGCAAGATTGTGTACGTCGAAGACTACGACATGAACGTCTGCCGGCACATGATCCAAGGCGTTGATGTGTGGCTCAACAACCCGCGGCGTCCGCTCGAAGCGTCGGGCACCAGCGGTCAGAAGACGGTCCTCAACGGCGGCTTGAATCTTTCGATTCTCGATGGCTGGTGGGCGGAAGCCTATGATGGCACGAACGGCTTTGCCATCGGCCACGGCAAAAGTCATCGGGACGACAAAGTCACCGACCGCCGCGATGCCGAATTCCTGTTCCGAGCCATCGAGGACGAGGTCGTGCCCATGTATTACGACCGCGACGTGGACGGCCTGCCACGGCAGTGGATCAAGCACATGATGAATAGCATCAGCACTCTCGCCTGGCGGTTCAGCGCGCACCGCATGGTAATGGACTACGCCCGCTACAGCTACGTGCCATCGGCGGGCGGCTTGAGCTGCGATATGACATCGAAGTAAGGCGATAATGCTGGAAAAGTGGGCCACTGGCAAGGAAGATGAGCGATCAATCTTGAACTCGGCCACGACCCAGCCGAGTCTTTCTGCCAGTGCCGAGCCGCAACTCAAATCAGCACTGGCAGTCAGTCGCGGCCACGACAATTTGCAAAATGAGCTTACTTGCGCGACTTCCTTGCCAGTGGCACGCTCTCATGACGGCAAGCAAACGCATTTCCCCGTGGAATTCTCTTGTTTCCGCGAAACTCCGCCCCAACAAGCGGGTTTAGTGTTTACAGATCACAACCGGTGGGTGGCTGGTGCGCAGACGTTTGCTCGCGATTTTTGCCTCCCCCCATGCTCTCTCAAGGGGAAATGCAGTGTCGAATTCGTTCCGTCTGTTGTGCCTCAGCGGCCTGGCCGTCGTGGCTCTGGTGGCCAGTCTGTCCGCTCAAGAAACCAAGCGTCCGCAGCGGGGCCAGGGTGGTCCTGGCGCTTTTCGCAACCCGACGCAGTTGCCTGAGTCGCTCAAGGTCACGGACGAACAGAAGGCCAAGCTGGCCGAGATCGATAAGAAGTTCGCCGACAAGGTGAAGGCCAGCACCGAGAAGGCCAAGCTGACCGAAGAACAAACCGGCAAGATGCGCGACGTCTTCGCCAAGGCTCGCGAAGCCGGCAAGAGCCGCGAAGAAATGCAAGCCTTCATTGCCTCCGAATTGAAGTTTACCGACGACCAGAAGAAGGGCCGCGAAGAACTGACCGCCCTGACCACCGAAATCACCAAGGAAGTCGAAGGCGTGCTGACCGACGAGCAAAAGACCAAGCTCAAAGAACTCCGCGCCGCCGGCGGCCGAGAACGGGGCAAGCGCCCGGAACCGAAGAAGAGCGAATAGTCTCGCCTGAGTTCGAAAAAATAATGCCTCTCCCGCAACAGCCGAGAATAACTTCTCGGCTGTTGTTATTTCTTGGCGAAGCTATTATCCAAACTACCAGCGGCAACATGCCATCCCAGGCCAACACCCGCCAGAACCAGGTTCGGTAGTTGATGCGAGTTTCAGGCATTGGCGGTGACCATACTCGCCCGCAGCACGGCTGCAGGCTACGTAGCTCGCAGCCGTGCTGCGAGCGAGTGCTGCATTGGTCTGGCGTTACGGCTTCAACTGCTTGATCCAGGCCTCAATTAACTTCACCGCCGCTTCGTCTACGGTCCTCGAGCCGATGTGCGGCATCCGGCCGAGTTGATCGAGCTTCATGCGATGCAGCAGCACGCTCTTTTCGGGATGGCCCGGCGAGAGAATGGCCGCGTCTTCAATCTTGAACGCACCATGCCCGGGACGCACGCCGGCGATTCCCATTTCCGCCAGCGGCAAGGTCGAGACCAGTTTGAACTCCGCATTGCCGCCGCCCCATTTGATGTGGCAATGGGAACAGTTGGAATGCAGATAAGCTCGCGCGCGAGTGTCCAGCGATTCCTGCTGGTCGTCATAGTTCGTTAGCTTCGGCAACTCTTCCAGTCTCTTGGGCAATGGTTTGTCGAACAGGCCGATGTGATCGAGCGTCGCGATTTGATTGGCGACGACACCGCCGTAATCATGGTCGCGATTCATCTGCAGGGTGCTCACGCCGAGAGCAAACTTCGCGGCGTTGGTGTGACACAGCGCGCACTCCGCCCGGCTGGGGAAGCGATACTTCTGCTCGATCAGGCGGTCGCCGTCCTTGATTTGCAGGGTCTTATCGAGTCCGCCCGCGTCGAGCAGTTCGGCATCGGTCTGCTCATCGTTCCAGACGTAGGTGTAGCCTCGCCAATACTGGTCCCCCACTTCGCTCGTGCCGGGAAACTGTTGAAAGTGCAGCAAGCGAGTCTCGAGCCGTTTGCGACTGGCGGGTTTGCCCCGTTCCATTTCCATGAAGAATGATTTCACCAGCACCGTGCCATCGGGGAACTTCCACCCCGGCGGAGCGCCCGGAGAAGGTTGCGGATAGGTGATTTCATCGAAGCCGATTTTGCCATTGCCGGGAATCGCGATGAAGCGTTCCTTGGTGGCGTGATCGCTCCACAATTGCGAGTTGACGGAATAGGGAATCACGCCCGGTGCGACCTGGTGATCTTTGATCGACGCAAAAATGCCGGTCTCGCTCAGCTTCTTCGGGAAGTTCACGGTGACTGCTGTGGCGGGAGCGGGAACCAGTTGATGCAACCCGCCCCCCATGAAATCGACAATCAGCAACTCGCCGGCGTGATCCTCGGCGAAGCTCACGACGCGATACGTGGTGCGGGCCAACTCGCCATGATTCTGAGCGATGAATTGTTTTGTATTCGAAGCCGTCGAAGGTTTGAACGACCAGATCCGCCCCGTATCGAAATCGCCATAGATGTAATGCCCCGCCAGTTCCGGCAGTCGGGTGCCGTGATAGACATAGCCGCCGGTGAGCGAGCGAAAGTCACTATGCGAATGCTCAATGACGGGTTTCAGAATGGGCGAAGGACCGAGCTTCCGTTCCGGCCGAAACGGATGCAACCCTTCTTGCACGCTCCAGCCATAATTCCCGCCGCGCTCGATGGCGTAGACCATCTCCCATAAATCCTGCCCCACTTCACCGGCCCAGAGCGTGCCGACCTGGCGATCGAAACTGAATCGCCAGACTTGACGTAAACCATAGGCCCAGATCTCGGGCCGGGCGCCTTTCAGCTCGACGAACGGATTGTCCTGCGGCACGACATAGCCTTGATCTGCCTTCACGGCATCTACATCAATTCGCAAGATGGACCCGAATAGATCGCTCAGGTCCTGCCCTGATTGCAATTCATCGGCAATGCCGGAACCATCGCCGGTTGCGATGTAGAGCATCCCATCGTTGCCAAATTGCAACGCTCCGCCGTTATGCCCGCCGTTCGGCCATTCGATGATCGTCTTTTCCGATGAACGATCGAACTGGGGCGGATCGCCGGCTACTTTGAATCGTGAGACCCGCGTTCCTTTTGGCTGATTCTCTTTCCGCGGATCGGGGATGTAAGTGACAAACGCGAACCCGTTCTCCGCGAACCTGGGATGCAGCGTCATCGCATACACGGTCTGCGGCAGCGGCTCACCTGCGTCCGTCTTGCCAACAAACTCATACGCCACGTCGGCTTGGGCAACATCCGCGCTCGCCACGAACGACAGGATCTTCCCCTTCCGCTCCGCGACGAACAGCCGCTTCGTGCCGGGCGCGGCAACCACTTCGAGCGGCTCCGCAAAGCTCAGCTTGGGAAACAGCCGCTCGGTCCGATACCGCGGCGGCGGTTCTGGCGAGCCGATGACTTTCGACGTTGTCCACGCCGTTCGCTGTTCGAGGCCAAACGGCTTGCGAACCGACGGTGCGGCATCGGCGGCCAAGCTGAACTGAAGGCCACCGATGAATACAAACAACAGACACCAAACAACCGCAACGCGAATCATGGGAGGGTTCCATGCTTGATTGATTCAAGGGCTTGGAGCGAAGGAAATGCAAGATGGCCCCCGGGGTGAAACAAGTCAAGACATTTCAGCAGGAACCGAGTAAGATCAAGGCTTGTGATCCCGCCTCGCCCCTCCCACCCCGCCGCCTGTCTCACCCTTAGGAATGTCAGCATGGCCCAGCGACTCTCGCTTCTCTGCCTGCTGCTGAGCGCTGCTCCTTTGGTCGCTCAAGAACCGGCCGGCGGCGCGAATGAGTATCTGACGCGGATCAAGCCCGTCTTGCGTGAACGGTGCTACGCATGCCACGGCGCACTCAAGCAAGAGGCGGGCCTGCGACTGGATACCGCCGGGCTGATAGTGAAGGGTGGTGAGAGTGGTGCCGCGATCAAAGCCGGCGAGGCCTCGGCTAGTCTGCTGCTAACCAAAGTCACGGCTACGGAAGACTCCGAGCGCATGCCGCCCGAAGGGGAACCGCTCAAACCTTTTGAAATTGAAGCGATTCGCGGCTGGATCACTGCCGGCGCCAAAGCACCCGAGGGTGAACAAGCCGAGCGTGATCCGCGCGAGCATTGGTCATTCAAGACTCCGGTTCGTCCACCGGTTCCCGTGGTTGAAAACAAAACCTGGTCGAAGAATCCCATCGATGCCTTCATCGCGGCCGAACATCAACAGCGCAAGCTGACACCGCAGAAACCAGCCGACAAACGCCTCTGGCTGCGGCGGGTCTCGCTCGATCTGGTCGGTCTGCCGCCGACGATCGAGGAGCTGAATGCCTTCGCCGCCGACGAAGCGACCGATGCTTATGACAAAGTCGTCACCCGCCTGCTCGACAGCCCGCACTATGGCGAGCGCTGGGGTCGGCATTTCATGGACATCTGGCGATACAGCGATTGGTGGGGTCTCGGCGCCGAAGTGCGCAATTCGCAAAAGCACATCTGGCATTGGCGGGACTGGACGATCGAATCGCTGAATGCCGACAAGGGCTACGACCAGTTGCTCCGCGAGATGCTCGCCGCGGATGAGCTCTATCCGAACGATCTCGACCGCTTGCGAGGCAGCGGGTTTCTCGCGCGGCAGTATTTCAAATTCAATCGCACCAGTTGGCTTGATGAAACCGTCGAGCACACCGGCAAAGCGATGTTGGGACTGACCTTCAACTGCGCGAAGTGCCACGACCATAAATACGACCCGCTCACGCACGTTGAGTACTATCAACTGCGGGCCATCTTCGAGCCCTATCAGGTCCGCACCGATGCCATCGCCGGCGAACTTGATTTTGAGAAGAACGGACTGCCCAGGCCTTTCGATTGCAATCTTGACGCGCTCACGTACCTGCACCTTCGTGGCGATGACCGCAATCCGGATAAATCGAAAGTCATCGAGCCGAAGATTCCCGCCTTTCTGTCGTCGGGCAGTTTCCTGATTGAGCCCGTCACGCTTCCCGTTGGAGCGTATCAACCGGGACTGCGCGCCCACGTCATCGAAGCGCACACCAAGTCCGCCGAAAATTTCGCCGCGCTCGCTCGCGACGCGCTAACCGCGGCCCAAAAGAAAATGGAAGTTGCCACCGAAGAAGGTAAGACAACCGCTCAACTAGAATTGTCCATCGCCGAGAAATCCGTCGCCACGGCAGAGTCCAACATCGCCTCCGTCGTTGCCAGAATCGCCGCCGATCGCGCGCGATACTCGGGAACTCCCCCGACAGATCTAACTCCGTCAGCCACCGCCGCCGCCCTCGCTGAAAAAACCGTCGCCGCCAAGCAGGCCGAGGAAGAAGTCGCCCGCGCCGAACTCGCGTTGCAAAGCGCGGCAGCAGACAAGAAGGCCGATCCCGAAAAGAAACTGGCCGCCGCGAAGACCGCACTCGAAACAGCAACGAAGAACCTGGCGACGCCCGGTGACAAGTACACTTCACTCGTTGGTTCGCTGAAAACACTCGAAAACAACCTCGAAAGTGAAGCCTCGCGCAGGAAGCCCTTTCCAACGACCAGCACCGGCCGGCGCAGTGCGCTCGCGAAGTGGATCACCGATCCGCAGCATCCGTTGCCAGCGCGGGTTGCGGTGAATCACGTTTGGAACCGCCACTTTGGCCGCGCACTCGTCCCGACGCTGTTCGATTTCGGTCGCAAGGGGACGCCGCCGTCGCATCCCGAATTGCTTGATTGGCTGGCCGTCGAGCTTCGCGAAAACAACTGGAGTCTCAAGCACATTCATCGGCTGATTTGCACATCGCAAACTTATCGCCTTAGTTCGTCAAACGCAGCAGCCGATGTGGCAACGCTCTCGTCCGATCCCGATAATCGCTACTACTGGCGCGCGAATCCGCTGCGAATGGAAGCCCAGCTCGTCCGCGATAGCCTGCTGCACCTGGCCGGCGAACTTGACCTGACGCGCGGCGGACCGTCGATCCCTGTGAATGATGGCGCATCGAAACGTCGCAGCCTGTACTTCGTCCACTCGCACAACGAGCATCAGCAGTTCCTGTCGATCTTCGATGATGCGAACGTATTGGAATGCTACCGCCGGTCGGAAAGCATTGTGCCCCAGCAGGCTCTGGCGCTGGAGAACAGTCCGCTGGCGACGGCGATGGCGGAGAAGATTGCGGCGCGGATCAGCGTTGTCAATCCGCAAGCGAGCGACGAAGAGTTTGTGCGCACCGCCTTCTTCGACGTTCTGACGACAGCGCCAACGCAGGCTGAAGTTGACGCAACACTCGTTGCGCTCACACAATTGAAGGAAATCGCCACCCAGAAGAAAACGCCCAACGCCGCAGCGCAAGCCCGCGTCCAAATTGTTCATGCCCTGCTTAACCACAATGACTTCGTCACGATCCGCTGAAAGGGAGTGGGAGAGGGGGCGAGTGGGAGAGGGGGCGAAAATGCAGGAAAGAAGGATTCAGAAACATACTGACTTGAAGGTTTATCAGAGAGCATTTGCAGCTGCCATGAAGATATTCACACTTAGCAAATCGTTTCCGAAGGAAGAGCGGTACTCACTCACGGACCAAGTGCGCCGTGCTTCACGCTCCGTATGTGCGAATTTGGGAGAAGCATGGCGGAAGCGACGGTATCGAAACGCGTTTATCAGTAAGCTGAGCGACTGTGAAGGCGAGGCAGGAGAGGTTCAGGTTTGGTTACAGTTCGCTGTTGAATGCGAATACTTAGAACGCGAGTCCGCTGCGGAACTCTATCGGGAATATGACGCCATTATTTCCATGCTCGTCACAATGATCACGAAACCAGAGGATTGGACATTATG
>JAYTUF010000191.1:0-2498 GCA_043744755.1 Anatilimnocola sp. | reverse complement strand
GATGATTTCGCACTACATCCACCTGATGCAATATGAAGGGGAACAGTTCAACGAGAAAATGATCATCCGCGGCAGCCTGGAACGCCTATCGCCCGTGATGATGACCGCCATGACCAGCTTCATTGGTCTGCTGCCACTGCTGTTTGGAGCCGGACAATCAGGCAAAGAGATTCTCTATCCGCTTACGGTTGTGGTGTTCGGCGGAATGCTGGCCTCGACCATTCTCGATCAAATCGTCACTCCGGCTTTGTTCTTCAAATTCGGCGGCAAAGTCTTCGATCATGCTGCGGCCGCAGACTCAACCGATCACAGGATTGAGCGAATGGCTGATGAGCTTTTTCCAACCACATCTGAGCGATCATCGCCCGCCACCGTCGCTGCGAACACAGCAGGTCACCGAAGCGACGAAGAAAAGCGGGCCTAAATCATGGCCACGCGAGCGATTACTGCTGAGGCAGAAGGTGTTGGTGTTCAACCCGCGCGTATTCCTGGTTTGGATGCAATCCGCGGGCTGGCTATCTTGCTGGTAACCGTCTATCGCTTTAACGATGGCGCGGCAGGCGCAGAGGAACACGTCAATCCCGCGTTTCGCTTGGCCACGCTAGGCTTTCGTGGCGTCGACCTGTTCTTCGTTTTGTCGGGATTCTTGATTACGGGCATTCTCCTCGACACCAAGCGGCAACCTGGCTACTTCCGGAACTTTTATGCGCGGCGCGCTTTGCGTATTTTTCCGCTGTATTTCGGGGTGCTCGTCGCAGCATTCATTGTTTTGCCGATTGCCAGCCCACGCGTCGCAGCGATGTTCGCTGAGGCGCGTGATCATCAAGCGTGGCTGTGGCTGTACGGCACTAACATCCTGCAGGCGAAAAGCGGCGACTGGCCTTTCGGCTACTTCGACCACTTTTGGTCTTTGGCCGTCGAGGAACATTTTTACCTCGTGTGGCCGCTGGTGATCTATTTCGCAAATTACCGCGCCGCGATTGCGGCGTGCGTCACAGTGATCGTGCTCGCGCCAGCAGCTCGGGTAACCTGGCTTATGATGGGCGGAAACGATGTTGCGCCCGAAGTATTTTCGTTGTTCCGCGCGGATTCGTTGGCCATGGGCGCCTTGGCGGCCGTCCTGATGAAGCAACAGAGCGCCGCCGCGTGGCTTGTTCCCGTTTCTCGACATGGTGTCTGGTTGCTGGCACTAGTCCTTATTTTGCTCAAGCTAAGCGGTCGCCGTTGGCTGACCGTGTCAGATACTGTTTTTGCAGCGTTGTTCGCCTGCCTGATCGTGGTCGCGATGACGGCTCGCACCGAATCGTTTGCCGGTAGATTTTGGAACGCTAGCTGGCTGCAGTTCTTTGGCAAGTACAGCTACGCGATGTACGTTTTTCAATTCCCACTGATCCCAATCTTGGCTCCGATTCTTTCGGTCGAAATTCTGGCGGGGCACGTGGGCGATACCTCTCTGGCTCGTATCGCCTACATTGGGTTGATGACCGCCATCACGACAACGCTGGCGGTTGCCAGTTGGCACCTCTATGAAAAACACTTTCTAGCGTTCAAGCGTTTTTTCCCGAGCCACGTAAACCGCACCCAATGAAACATCGTCGGGAATGCGGAGAAGATTTCCTATCGTTGGAGAACCAGTCATGCGCCTCGCTTTGTTTGCAATCCTTCCCTTGTTCCTCATCGGCTGTTCGCCGTCCGCACCAGTGGTAGCTCCCACGCCTGCTGATCCAGCTCATCCTCACGCTGAGGGACAAGATCACTCGCACGACGTGCCGATCACAAAGGCCGACGTGAAGATGCCGGCAACATTCGCCGAGCTTGTGGTGCGGGTCGAAACATATCGTGACCAGATTAAGGCTGCTATCGAAGCGGGCAAACCCGAAACGGGCCATCGAGCCCTGGACGAACTAGACATTGTGCTTGAAGAGACGATGACCCTGGCACAAGCCTCAGTGAAGGAGGAGCAATTGGCCGCGGTCAACGAAGCGCGCCAGAAGATCAAGAATGCCTTTTTGGAATTGCATCAAAGCATTGACGCCAAGGAAAAGCCCGATTACGCGTCCAAAGCGCCAGAGATCCAGAATGCAATTGAGTCTTTGAAACAAATCGCAGCTTCAACTGCGAAGTCACCTGAGTGACGCCGAGTTAAGCGGTCGCGGCTTCTCAATTTAGTTCGGCTGGAAATTAGTTCAGCCAGAAACCATTGCGATGCAAAGGCCGATCCAACTCACAACGTCAATGAACTCCAATGCGGCCTTGCGGCTATGGGCGTGCAAGGTCGCACAGGAAAACCTGGATCGCTGGCGACAGCACTTTCGCGAAGTCTTCGGCCGTCCGAACGCTAGCCGTCAGCCCAGTCGTAACTAAATGCCCATTCCGTAAGGCCCGTGCCAGATATTCCATTAGCCCGGATTATTCACGATCGTTTGATTCGATGGGGCTTGGTCGGTGGTTTGTTGGTGGAATCGAGTTGTGGTTGACGTGGTTGCGGAGGGCCCCCT
>JAYTUF010000190.1:0-9728 GCA_043744755.1 Anatilimnocola sp. | reverse complement strand
CTTTCGCTCCGCGAAAGACGACAATGGGACGAAGCCATCGTGAACCAGGCTTTTGTGCTTGGACTGAGCCGTCAACTGACAGCGCGTGAACTGGAAGCGTCCATATCTTTTCTCGCAGAAGGCTCGCTCGAAGAATTCGCCTTGGCCATCTTTAACCTGAACGACTTTGCGTATGTTCCCTAACGAGTTTTCACATTCCAAACCGACACGCACTCGCCGCGAGTTCGTCCGCGATGCCTTCTGCGGCTTCGGCGGTCTCGCGCTCGCGTCGTTGCTCGATCAAGAAGAGTCCCGTGCCGCGCGACCGAATGCGCTCACCGCCAAGCCGCCGCATTTCAAAGCCCAAGCCAAGTCGGTGATCTTTCTGTTCATGGCCGGCGGACCCGGTCACTTGGAAACGTTCGATCCCAAACCGCTGCTCAACAAATTGCATGGCCAAGCGCGGCCTGCGGAGTTCGGCGAAGCCAAGTATCAGTTCATCAACCGCGACGCGAAAATTCTCGGTACGCAGCGAACGTTCAAGAAGTGCGGCAACAGCGGTATCGAAGTCTCCGATCTCTTCCCGCACACTGCCCGCTGCATTGATGATCTGGCCGTCGTGCGTTCCTGTCATGGCGACATGGTGGTCTACTCGGCCGCCCAGTATGAACTGTTTTCGGGCCGACTCACGCCCGGCTTTCCGAGCATGGGAAGTTGGATTCTGTATGGTCTCGGCGCCGAGAGCGATTCGCTTCCCGCGTATGTCGTGCTGCCCGATCCGAAGGGAGCCCTCACAAGGGCGGGAGTACATCCGGTTCAATTTGGTAGCCGTCGGCCAGGGCATTCGTGCTGTTGAACAGGGCGGTGATGGCCAGGACTTCGCCGAGGGTTTCGCTGTCGATGCCCAGTTTGCGCAAGGCGGTTGTGTGGGAGTTGATGCAGTACGAACAGCCATTCGTAGCGGAGACGGCGAGGGCGATCATCTCGCGGGTCTTGGCATCGAGCTTACTAACGCGACCGGCGGCTTCGGGGTGCATCAGCGGTTTGAGCCGCTGCCAGGTCATTTCCAAATGATCGGGCGACGACGCGAGCGCCAGCCAGAAATTCGGCACGTGGTCGATATTCTTGGTCTTCTTGATGTCGTCAAAAATCTGACGAACCTTGCCGCTGGTTCCTTGTTCGTCTACCAGACGGACGGTGGCGGAACGGGTTTGTGATGCGGCGGAGCGAGTCTTGGACATTTTATTCCTTCGTGGTATTTGTTCCCTCTCCCCGGAGTACCGAGGAGAGGGAGATAGGAAAAGTCTATTCGCGCACTTGCTCAAAATAAAACACGCCCCGCTTGTTGGCGACGATCACATCGAGCAGGCCATCGCCGTTCATGTCATGCACTTCAAACTGCGTGCCGACGCCGCTGTTGTCGTCGAACTCGTGGCGGGTCCACTTGGGCTTACCTGCTTCGCGTGACAGTTCATACCAGGCAATCACCGGGGGATCGTCTTCGCCGGGATCGCGACCGTTGTGGGCGTAGAACCGCTTGCCGGTGACGAGGTCGGGCAACCCGTCGCCGTTGATGTCGGCGAGGATCGTCGCGTGCGTTTGGGCGATCTTGGTATCGATTTCGTGTTGCACAAATTCTTTTTCCGTTTGCTCATACCACCAGACGCCGGTGCGATGGGCGCTGGCTCCGATTAAGTCGCTGTCGCCATCGCCGTCGAAATCGTAGGCGTACATCTGCGACTGCGCGGGGCCGAGCTTCGCGGGCTTCAATTCCCAAGAGTCTTTCGCAGCGGCCGCTGGATCCGTCGGTTGGGGGAACCAGCCGTTCGGTGTGATGAGATCAAGCTTGCCGTCGCGGTTCACATCGCCGATACCCAGGCCGTGATAGAAGGGTTGCATGTTCGGATTCGCTTCGGCAGCGACCAATTGCACCCGCCAATCGATTTTTGGCTCTTGAGCGGGCCGAGCCAGGGCGAGTTTTCCAGAAGCATCGCCATAGACGAGTTCACGCTGACCGTCGCCATCGACGTCGGTGTATTGCGGGCTTTCATTGTTGGTAACTGCAACTGCGCGGTGCTTCTCCCACGGCTTGTCGGTCGTGCCTGGATTTTCAAACCACCACGTCGGCTTGCCGGGAAAATCGACGACGAGCAAATCCTGCCGGCCGTCCCCATTGAAATCTTCCGCCCAGTTACAGAACGTATCGCCATAGGTCTTGATGTTGAACTCATTCGGGACCGCCGTGATGGCATGCATCTTCCAAGCCGATTCATTGCCGTGAGTACCCGGAGCTTCGTACCAAACGCTCCCCGCCGCAATATCGAGTTTGCCGTCGTTATTGAAATCACCCATCGCGACCCCTTCACTGCGGAACCGTGGGTCGAGCGTGGTCTTTTTGAACGTGATCTTGCCTGCGGGATTCGGCTTGGAAGAAGGATACCCAGCCGCCGGTTTGCTGCTGGTTGGAAGGCTGACCTGCAGATTCTTGTAGCGAACTTCGGTCGCGCCACCGGAATGGAGTTGCAAAGCGATGACTCCTTGCCGGGCGCCGGCGGGATCGTCCAGATCGACGCACAGTTGGCCGTTGATCCAGGTTTGCACCCGGCTGCCGACGGCAAGTATCTCGTATCGATTCCATTCACCCAGTTTCACATGCGCTTCGCCGCTCTCTTTCCAAAGGAGCGCCCGGCCATGCTCTTCGTAGAGCTTGCCCCACCAACCGGCGCCGACGTCGGCCTGGTAGCCTTTCACTTCGCCATCTTTGATCAGCTGGCTGCGGAACTGGATGCCGCTGTTCCCTTCATTCTTGACGAGTTTTACATCGACTGAGAGGCGGAAGTCGCCGAGAGAGTATTGACTGGTGAGCCAATGGTTGCGCTTTAGTCCGGTCGTGCGGCCGATAATTTCACCGTTTTCAACACTCCACAAACTCATGTCGCCGCTCATCCACCCGGTGAGGTCTTTGCCATTGAAGATCGAACCAACCGTTTCGGCCGTGGCGAGCTGCGGCACCTGGCCGGCGCTTGCGAGATACGCAACGAGCGAGCGGGTTTCGTGCTGCGAGAGGGGGCGGAGCAGATCGTCGGGCATCATTGATTTGTCGCCCAGCTTGCGTTCATCGATTTCGCTCTTGGCGATGGTCAGCAACTCCGTGGGAAGTTGCACGGTCACGGTGGCATCGTTTTCTTCCTTGAGGATGCCAGTCACGACGCGGCCGTTGGCGAGCAGCAGCACCGTGGGCTGGTATTCCTTGGCCATTACGGCGCTGGGATCGATGACGTTGCTGAGCAAATAGTCGAGATTCGCCCGATTGGAGCCGGTGAGATCGGGGCCCACCTTGCCGCCCATGCCGAAGAGCGTGTGACACTGCTGGCAAGTGCGGGCATAGACGGCCCGGCCGAGTTGCACATCGGTCTCGATGGCCGGCGGCGAACCGAGCAGGCTTTTGACCTGCGTGATCAGGACCGCTTTATCGGCGGCCGTCTCGCGGAACGTGCCCCAGATCCTTTCGAGCTGCGCCTGCACGCCGGCGTCCTTCAAGTTCCGCATGTTCACAACCAGATCGGCGGTCAGATGATTCGTGGGGACTCGCTTGGCTTCGATGGCGGTGAGCAATTCCTTGGCAAAGCTGGCCCGACTGCAGAGCGCGGAGAGAATCTCGCGCCGCTCCTCGACCGAGAACTTGTCGTAGACGGCGAGCAACCGCTGCGGGGTTTTTGGATCATCGAGCGTCGCCAGGCCGCGGATGGCATCCCCGCGCAGGTCCGGTTGGCTGAGCAACGTCAACAGCGTCTCGGCTAGCTCAGGTCGCGCGGCTTGAACGAGGGCCGCGAGCGCATCTCGCTGTTGTTCGAGTGAAACTTTCGCGCCGTCCACCAGTCGTTCACTGAGGGCAGTAGCGGCCGCTTCGTCGTTGAAAACCGCGGAGACGCCCAGCATTTGCCAGTGGAGCGGTGTTTCCGCCCCCTTCGTTGCCGTTCGCAGCCGCTGAGCAACCGCAGGCCAGTCGGCGGGGGGCTGCAATCCTTTCCGCCCCTGCATGGCCGTGCGCATCGTGCGCAGGAACAGCAGCCGCGTGGCATTGTCCTGGGCTTTGTCGAGTTCCTGCACCAGCAGTTCGAGCGCCTGCTTCGGCTCGCCGCTGCCGATTTTCCGGATGATGAATTCCTTGATCTGCGGGAAGTGTTCGCCGGCAGAGAGACCTAGCGCGAGCGCCCGCTTCGGATCAACATCGGCGAGCGGTTCGAGGGCGTACCAGTACATGAGCGGCAGGTTTTGGTCTTTGGCGTCTTCGGGGTGGGAGAGTAGGCCTTCAAGGATTGACCAACGGTGCTCGGCCGGCAGCTTCGGCAAGACCGATGCAATCGAAAGTCGGACCATTGGTTTAGACTTTAATGCCAACGAGTTCAACGATCTGACCTCATCCGCGTTAAGTCTGGGCCGATCGGGCATCTGCATCCGCAGGCGAATTGTCCAAGACTTGAAATCCGCGCTGTCTCCCTCTTCTTCGTCACTGATAAAGCCAAATTCGTCGGGCCCGACAACTACTAACGTCCATAGCGCCCGGAGTCGAAATTTTTGCAGGGATGGTGTGAGGTAGATCTGGACTAGGCGATCGGACAAGGCCTTCTTATTCAGCACTCCCGAGTCCGCCCGCTCCTGCAACACGCGCTGGGCGTGCCGCTGAAACCACTCGTTCGGATTCGTTAGATGGTCTAACAATTCTTCATCTGTAGCCTTTTGAAGATTCACATGCATTGGCTTCGCATCGCCATATGAAATCCGATAAATCCGCCCATTACTCCGGTCGTGCCCTTTCAAGTCGCGGTGGTGGCATTGCTGCCGGTCGTACCAGTCGATGACCCAGACTTGGCCGTCGGGGCCGTAGGTCATGTAGAGCATCTGCGACCATTGATCTTTGGTGAGCAGAAAGTCGGGCGAGAAGCTGCCGACGTAGCCGCTGCCCTTTGGCGCGAGCACATCGACGTTCATCCGGTTGCCGTGGATGTTGTTCATGAAGAGCTGGCCGCGATACTTTTCGGGCCAACTGCCGCCGAGATAGATCATGGCCCCCGCGTGAGCATGGCCGCCGCCCAGCTCGTCGCTTTGCCGGCGGTTGTCGTTGTTCCACTGATTTCCGACATAGTGCCGGTGCTCGGCTATGGTCTTGATGTCGTCGTAAGTGTGCGGGTTGAAATGCGGGCCGGCCTGCCGTTGGTAGCGAGCACCGGGAATGATGTGATAGAGGTGCGGAATGACGCAGGCGGTCACAAAGGCCTGCCCCTGCTCGTTGAAATCGAGGCCCCACGGATTGCTCGTGCCGTGGGCAAAAACCTCGAACTCATGCCGCGTGGGATGATACCGCCAAACCCCTGCGTTGAGCTTCACGCGTTTGTCTTTCGCCGTCCCCGGCTTGCCTACCTCGCTGTGCGTGAACACGCCATGGCAGCCATACAGCCAGCCGTCGGGCCCCCAGATAAAGCTGTTAAGCGTTTCGTGCGTATCTTCGTGACCCCAACCATCGAGCAGAATCTGCGGCTCGCCGTCGGGCACATCGTCGCCATTCTTGTCGGGAATGAAGAGCAGATACGGAGCAGCGCCGACATACACGCCGCCGAAACCGATTTCGAGGCCGCTGACGAGATTCAGCTTCTCGGCGAACACCGTTCGCTTGTCGAGCGAGCCGTTCAGATCGGTGTCTTCAAAAATCAAAATGCGGTCGCGGCCCATCCCTTCCTTCGCACGGACCGGATATTCATAGGCCTCCGCGATCCACACCCGGCCCCGGTCATCGAGGGCCATCGCAATCGGCTGCTGCACATCGGGTTCCGCAGCCCCGACTTGCACCTTGAAGCCGGGCGGCACCTGCATTTGCGCGGCGGCTTCCTCCGCGGTCAGGCCCGCGTGCGGATAAAGCTCATTGAGGGGCGGCGCGTTCGACGCTGGCTCACGCGGCTCGCGGAACTTCGGCCGCTCGGCGTGAAAACGAAAGTCATCGAAGTTGATGTGCCCCCAGCCGCCGGTGTGGTCATCGACCAGGCGAATGAAAATCGATTTGCCGACATGCGGCTTCAAATCAACAATCACCGGCCGCAGACTTTCGCTATCGACGCCATGCGATGTGTGAATGACTTTATCTTTCGACGCTTTGTCGGCTGGGTCAGCAGCAAGCACCACTTCAACGCGAGTCTGTTGATGGCGGCCGCCCGCGATCAAGAAGCTCGCAAACGGCTGCGTCACTTTGAACGGCTTCGACGTGAGCGTTCCCTTCGGCAAATCCCACAACCGTTCAAACGTGCCAATCCAAAACTGCCCGGTGTGATCGGCCTTCTTCCCTTCACCATACGGCCGCTGGGGATCGATCTCCCCTTTCACCGGCTGGCCTTCAAAGGCTTTGCCCGTGGCGGTCCAATCCTTGAGCGTGCCCTCTTCAAAATTGAGATTCAGCGGCGCGCCATCGTCCCCTTTGGGAATCTCCCCTGCGCCGTTCGTCGGCTCGTTGAAGGGATTGGTCTTCGGTTCTTGCCCAGCGGCCAGTGAAAACTGGAATGCCAACGCAATAGCGACAACAGCAGAAATGCGGGAAACGCTGTACATGACCGACTCGCAAGAAGAGGTATTCGTTGGAGTTCCGGCTTCAGGCGGCTCCTGACGTATCGCCCATTGTGAGTAGCGGCGGGGGGAAGTCAATTCAGGCGGCGGTGGCATTGAGCATTTTCGCCGGATACCCTAGTAGCACACCGCCGAGAGAAAGTGCTGCATGTTTTGGAACCAACGCAAAATCCTTTGGACCGACAATGAAGTTTATGCCAAGGCGTTTCGGACGCTGGCCCGCGGCTTGTGGCTCAGTTTGGGCGGCATGGCGGCGGTGCTGACCGCGGGCGTGATCTTTGGTCTGCCGCTGTTGATCGTGCCATGGTTTCCAGTGCTCAAGGATGCCACCAGGCCCATCGTCCTCACCGCCGGCATGGTCTTGGTGCTGGGGGCGCTGCTCAACTTGTGGGCGAAATGGACCTGTTTCGAGTTGCAACAGCCACTGGAATTCGGCCAGCGTCTGCCGGGCCATCGATACTTGCAGACGGCCATTTGGTGCGAGGTGCTGAGTTTTATCTTGAAGACGTCAGCCCGCGCGCTGGGCATTGCCCAACTCAAGGCGCTCAACTTGCCGTTGTCGATCATCAGCCAGATCGCGTTCCTGTTGTTCCTGCGAAAAGTTGCGGATGTGATCCACCGGCCGGAACTGAAGCAGCGGATCGATTACATCGGCGTGACGGCCGTGAGTTGCCTGGTTACCTTCGGCGGCGCAGTGCTCGCGAAGAAGGGAGGGCTCGATCCGCGACTGTCGCTCGCTGGCATGGCGATTAGTGGCCTGCTATTCATTCTGACACTGCTGGGCTACCTGGTTCTCCTCGGCCAGTTTGCCCTCGCCGCGAGTGCGTTCGCGCGATATTTGGAGGAAGGGACTGATTACGAAGACGACGGCGACGAAGCCGAAGGCAGCACCGAAGAGCCGACGACTTGATGCGCCCGTTGCCACAGCGTGCCAATCGCAGCCGGCGCCGCGGCGATTCCCGCGGGGAGCAGCGGGGCATAGAGCAGGCCCCAGTAGAAGTTGATCTCCATTCCTACCAGGCAATACGCGGCGAGATAACTGGCCGCGGCGAGTAGTTGAAGTGTTAGCCGTTCGTCACGGGCGCTAGCGAGACCGACGAGCGCGAGTAGTAGATAGAGGAAGAGGAGCGGGCCTGGCGCGTTGAACAAGAAGGCATTCATGCGCGTGGTGAGCAGGACGAAATCGAGGCCGCCGAACTTGAGCCATTGACGGATGCCGCCGGACGTTGAACTTAAATCTTGAGGAGTCAACTGTGCGGCCACTTGCTGACTGTGCCAGTAGAGGAAGGCGAAGAAGACAATGATTCCCATTGCCCAAGCGAATGATTCTTGCCAGCGGCGGTGATAGGCGGCGAAGATTCCCGCCCAGAAACAATAGGGGAGCGCAAGTTCACGAAAGAGTAGTGCTGCAATTCCAGCGCTGACAAACACAACTCGCCAGGCGGTGCCCGTCTTTCCCATCGCGCCAATCGACAGCAAGATCAACACACCCGCCCAGATTTCTTGCGTGTAGAATGCGAGGCCATCGACCGACCACTTGATCACGCCGATCATGATGAACGACGAGAAGAGCGCGACTGCAAATCCGCGCGCCGTCGCTTCGGCTTGAAAGTGCAGCGTCAAACCGGCGGCAGCAAGTAAGACCAGCAAGGTTTGGATCGCCCAGGGTCCAGGCAGGCACGAGAAGACCCAGGCGTACGTCGGCAGCCGCCAGTTGAAGGTGCTGCGGACGGGGAAACCGTGCTTGAGAAGTTGCGGCTTGGCGGCAGCGTAATAGTTCTCACCGCGGGCGACGGCAGCGACGACATCGCGATAGAGTTGCAGATCGGGTGCGATGTCAGGGATGGGCGCCGATTGGGAGAGCGCCGATTGGGAGAGCGCCGATTGGGAGGGCGAGGCTCCTGCCGAGCCGATGCCCACAGGCGGCTGGTCACGTTGGGGCAGATTCCCTTTATTCCAAGAAGCGATGACGCCGCCGACTGCGACGGCGCCGAGCAGGCACAGCACGCACCGAGCCTGCCAAGGAGAGAGATCGGCACAGCGGTTTGGTAGCGGCGGCTGAGGCATCTTGCCTGCTCTTACTCCTTCTCCTCGGTACTCCGGGGAGAAGGTTGGGATGAGGGGCGGTGCTGCGAGTAGAGCTCGCTTCGATCAAATTGCCGAGGGAGAGTCTTCACCGCTTCAGCCCCTCACCCCATCCCTCTCCCTGTATTTGCGTGGAGTACCACGAGTACCGGGGCGAGGGAGTGAGGACGTTGCTACGCAACGCAATACAAACTAGTTCACTCTTCATGCAAATTAATATCGCTCGCATCCGTATCGACAACCTGATAATCGCTCTCGCTCAGGACGTGACTGTCGTCATCGCCCAGGTCTTCGAGCACATTGCCGTCTTCGTCTTCCAACGCATGAGCCAGCACATGCTTGTCCTTCGTCGGCCGTTCGGTCGTCACATCGTCCGGCTCGGCGCGGCCGCGGGCTTTTTGTTCGCGGCGCTGCAAGTAGAGCTTGATCGGCACTTCGCCGAAATCCAAATGGTCGCGTAAGTAACCCAGCAGATAGCGGCGATACGAAGGAGGAAACGCGCTCGGCTCGTTGCACATCAGCACAATCGTGGGCGGCTGAGTGCTGACTTGTGTGGCGAAATAAATCTTCGGCCGCAACAGCCCTTGCAGCGGCGGCGGATGGCCCTCGAGGGCATCGCGTAGGTATTGATTCAGCTTCGCCGTCGTCACCCGCTGCAGCGATTGCTTGAACAACATCTGCCCGTGGTTGAGCAGGGCCTTCACATTCTTGCCGGTCTGCCCGGTGATGAACGCAATGGGCACATGCCACATCGTCGAGAACGTGTCCCGCAGATAATCGACCCACTTCTCCGTCGGCATCTGCCCATAGAGCAGGTCCCATTTGTTGACGACGAAGATGCAGGGCTTGTAATTATCGGCGATGTATTTGCACAGTTGCTTATCGACCTTGCTCAGCCGCTGCGAGCAATCGAAAAACAGCAGCACCACGTCCGCCCGGCGAATGCTCCGCTGGGCGCGGTGCGTGCTGTAGAAATCGATATCGGTCCGCACGCTCCGACTGCGCTTCAGGCCCGGCGTATCGATGGCCATGAAGGTTTTGCCGTCGAGTTC
>JAYTUF010000189.1:0-9745 GCA_043744755.1 Anatilimnocola sp. | reverse complement strand
GCACGACGGGGCACGGGTTTTACTTTTTGAAAAACGAAGCCGTGCTGCTGGAACTTGCTCTGCAGCGGTATGTGCTTGATATTCTGATGCAGCATGGTTTCACGATCACGACCACGCCGGACCTGGCCCGCGATGAAATCCTGATTGGCATCGGCTTCAATCCACGCGGCCACGGCGAAACGCAGATTTATTCGATCGAGAACAGCGACCTGAGCCTCGTTGGCACGGCCGAGATCACGCTGGGCGGCATGTATGCGAAGCAACTGCTGAGTGAAGAGCAACTGCCGATCAAGGTCTGCGGCATCAGCCATTGCTTTCGCACCGAAGCCGGAGCGCACGGCAAAGCGACCCGCGGCATTTATCGCGTGCATCAGTTCACGAAGGTCGAGATGTTTGCCTTCACCGCGCCCGAGCAAAGTGACGCCACACTCGAAGAGTTGATGGCCATTGAATGCGAAATCTTCGATGGCCTGGGCATTCCTTACCGCGTGATTGATACCGCCTCGGGCGATCTCGGGGGCGCCGCATATCGCAAGTACGACCTCGAAGCCTGGATGCCCGGCCGCAACGACGGCAAGGGGGAATGGGGCGAAGTCACCAGCACCAGCAACTGCACCGACTATCAATCGCGGCGGCTCGATGTGCGGTATAAGAAGAAGGCCGAGAAGGGGACCCACTTCGTCCACACGCTCAACGGCACCGCGGTGGCCATCAGCCGGGCGCTGATCGCGGTGCTCGAAAATTATCAGCAGGCCGACGGCAGCATTTCCATTCCCGAAGTGCTGCGGCTGTGGGTTGGCAAAGATCGAATTCTGCCGAGGTAACCATCCCTTGGGGCAAGTTTCCATCTTGCCAAGTGCAAAGAAACAAATCAACCACCGAGGAGCCAGTTCCCATGCCAGCTTCATCAACTCCTCTTTCCCGACGCGATTTGCTCCACGGTGCGCTCGCGGCTGGAACTTCTCTCGCTTTAACCACTGGTTCGCTGTCCCCCGCTTTCGCTGCCGACGAACCCAAATCCAAGCCTCATCGCAACCACATCGGCATCTCCACTTACTCCTTCTGGCAGTTCAAGAACGAAGCCCTGCGCGATATCGAGAAGTGCATCGACCTCTCCGCGGAATGGGGCTTTCAAGGAGTCGAGATTCTGCATCGGCAGATGACCAACGAAGAGCCCGGTTATCTGCAACGCCTCAAGCGGCGAGCTTTCGTCAACGGTGTCTCGCTGTGCGGCTTCAGCACGCATCAAGGGTTTCTCTTTCCCGACGCCGCCCGCCGGCAGAAAGACATCGACCATACGATTCGCTGCATCGAACTCGCCTATCAATTGGGCATTCCCACGATGCGCGTGAACACCGGCCGTTGGAACACCAGCAAGGATTTCGACGAGCTGATGAAGAACCGCGGCATCGAACCGCGGCTGGAAGGTTACACCGACGACGATGGCTACAAGTGGGTCATCGACAGCCTGGAGAAATGCCTGCCCGTTGCGGAGAAGTGCGGCGTGTTGCTCGGTCTCGAAAATCATTGGGGCCTGGGAATCACCGCCGAAGGAGTGCTGCGGATTGTCGACGCCATCAAAAGCCCCTGGCTGCAAGTGACCGCCGACACCGGCAACTTTCTGGAAGACCCTTACGACCGGCTGGCGCTCCTCGCGCCGAAGACAATCCTGGTGCAAGCCAAAACCTATTACGGCGGCGGCCTCTGGTATCAACTCGATCTCGACTACCCGCGCATCGCCGAAATCTTCCGCAAACAAAACTACCGCGGCTGGGTTTCGCTGGAGTTTGAAGGCAAGGAAGACCCGCTTACGGCGATTCCCAAGAGTCTTAAAATATTGCGCGAAGCGTTTGGTTAATAACGCAGCCGCGGTAGTGGCGACCCGATGATAAGCCCACGGCGTGAGCCGTGGGAAACAGGACCAATGTTGGTACAAGCCCCAGAAGGGGCGAAAGATTAGGGCGTTGCGAGGAGACGGACATTCTTCCGCCCCTACCGGGGCTTTGTGAGAGTTTCGACTTTGTTACCCACGGCTTACGCCGTGGGCTAGGTTCTGTTCGCCGCTGCCGCGGCTCAAATCAAGCCGCTGTTTCGTCGCCGCATCCAAGCGCTCGATTTCTTCGTCGCTCAGTCCAGAGTAGACATTGCACCAATCTGGTAGGACTGCCACTTCGCGCACGTCTCGGGCGTCATCGGGTTTGATGCTCATTGAGCTCATTCTACGCTACCGCTCGTTGCCCCGGCAGCTTCTTCCCCTTGAGCTGATAGATATACCGGATCACTTCGGCGACGGCCGCATATTGATCGGCGGGGACGGCTGCGTTGACGTCCACATTGGCATACAGAGCGCGGGCCAGTTCTTTGCGTTCGACAACAGGGACTTGATTTTCGAGCCCCAGACGGCGAATCCGTTGGGCCAGCACGCCGGCTCCTTTCGCGAGCACGAGTGGCGCGAGCATTGTTTCGGGATCATATTTGAGGGCGATGGCTAGTTCCGTGGGGTTGGTCACAATCACGTCGGCCTTGGGGACGATACTACTCAGCCGATTGAGCGCGAGCTGCCGTTGCACTTGCCGGCGGCGGGCGGCGATTTGTGGATTCCCTTGCTGCTGTTTCATTTCTTCGCGCAGCTCTTGATGGCTCATCTTCAGATCTTGCTCGTGTTTCCAGTAGGCATAGCCATAATCGAAGACTGCCAGGATCAGCAGGGAAGCGCCGATTTTCAAGCTCGTCCAGAACGCGATGCTCAGCAGATAGACGGCGATCTCAGGCGCTTCTTGATCGGAAAGAATCATCAGCCGCTCGCGCTCGCCCCACAGGCTGACGGCGGCGACCGTGGCGACGAGCAGCACCTTGAGCATTCCGAAGCCGAGATGCACGACGGACGTGAGCGAGAAAATCCGACCGGCGTTGGACTGCGGATTAATGCGCTGCCAATCGAGAGCCAACTTCTGCGGCAGGAAGAGAAAGCCGACCTGGCCCAAGTTGACGAGCACCCCGGTGAGCACCAACACCCCCAGAATCGGCGCGAGTGCCCAGCCCACATCAGCGCAGAGTTGCACCAGCCGCTGCAGGAAGTCGTGGACATCCATTTGCACCCAGGCGTCGCCGCCGAGATGCACTTTGGTGATGCGGCCGAAAGAGACTGCCAGGCCGTTGCCCAAGTACCAAAGCGCGAGCAAGCCGACGACGAGCAAGGCCGCGGAACCGAGATCCTGGCTTTTGACGACCTGCCCTTCCTCGCGCGCCTGTTGGCGACGATGCGGTGTGGCGTCGTGCTGCTTGTCGCCGAATTCTTCGGAGGCCATTCTCCTTACTCCGGCCCTCTCGCCGGGATACCGGGGAGTGGGAGTTCAGGCGCGGTGATTACGTCGCGTACTTGCTGCAAGACGCCGGCGAGTTCATTTTGAAAGGTGATCGCCGCGGAACCGATCGAGACGGCGACGATCAGCGGCACTAGGAGCGCGTTAAAGTTCAGACCAATGGCCACCGCGTTCAATTGCGGCAGCGTGCGGCTGATGAGGGCCACGACCAACACGGCCAGGAACAGCGCCACCATCACCGGCGCACTGGCGCGGATTCCGACGTGAAAACTGTGGGCTGTGACTTGCACCAGCACCTGCGGTAGGTCCACAGGCAACGTCGCAGCGCCAGGGGGCAGCCAGACGAAGCTATCGAGCAAAGCCGCAAGCACGAGTCGATGTCCGCCGAGCAGGAAAAAGAGCGCTATCGCCAGCGACTCGAGCAATTGCGAGAGAATCGGCACGGTCGTATCGAATGTCGGATTGGCAACATCTGCAAGTGACAGGCCGCTCATCTGGCTGATGACTTGGCCAGCGAGTTGCATCCCGCTGAGCAGAATCATCACCGCAGTGCCGAGCGCGAGGCCCAGGATCGCTTCGCGGGCCATCAGCAGCGCAAGCCCGCCGAGGCTCTCAATTTCCGGCAGTTCAATTCCCCAGTGGAGCGGCGCGATCAGCAGGGCGACGGAGATGGCCAGCAGGGCGCGAATCTGCACGGGGATGTTGCTGCCACCAAGCACGGGGAGCGTCATCACCAGCGCCCCGATTCGCGTCAGGACGAGCGCGAAGATCAGAAACTGGTTGAGGTAGAGCGTGAGTAAGGGGGAGAGCATCGTCATGGGTAGGTCCGACAGGTAGCCCGACGCGTAAGCGAGGCATTCCGTCGTTAACCTCCCAGCAGCATTTTCGGAATGCCGGCGATCAGCGTTTCGCTATATTCCATCAACTTCTGCACGAGCCATGGCAAGCAGAGCAGCAGGCAGACGACCATCGCGACGAGCTTCGGCACGAAGGCGACCGTTTGATCCTGCACTTGCGTCAGCGCTTGGGCCAGACCGATCAGCAGGCCGACGACCATGCCGACAATCAATAGCGGGGCCGAAAGCAATAGCGCCATTAACAGCGCTTGCTGCGAGATGGTCACGGCGTCTTCGGGCGTCATCATGAGTTGGAGCCTCGTAGCCGGCGGACGAGATAGCGAGTCGCGATGGTCAGGAACATGAAAGTCAGCAAACGAAATTCCTTTCAATTCATCCCGCGGGACCAAAACTATTCAGCAGCATGCCCACGATCAGCGTCCAGCCATCGACCAGCACGAACAGCAGCAGCTTAAGCGGCAGCGAAATGATCACCGGAGGTAGCATCATCATGCCCATCGAAATCGTGACGCTGGAAACGACCATGTCGAGAATCAGAAATGGCAAGTAAATCTGAAAGCCGATTAGGAACGCCACCTTCAACTCGCTGAGCATGAAGGCGGGGAGCAGGGCTTGCAGCGGCACTTCGTCGTACGATTGGGGCGGTTGGCTGCTTCTTTGAGACGCAGGTAGATAATCGTAAAACAACCAGACGTCGTCGCTGTTGCCGGCCATTTCGATCTGGCGGCTCATGAAGCGCTTGATGGGCAGCGCGCCACGGTGGAAGGCTTCTTCCGGGCTGGTGATGCGGCCTTCGGAATAGGGGCGGATGCTCTGTTGATAGACTTCGTTCCAGGTCGGCGTCATTACCAGCAGCGTCATGAACAGGGAGAGCGCGGTCATCACCTGGCTGGGAGGCAACTGCTGCGTGCCGAGCGCTTGACGAAGCAAGCCGAGCACCACGACGATCCGCACGAAGCTGGTCGTCATCAGCAGGATGGCGGGCGCGAGACTAAGGACCGTCAGCAGCAGCATGATCTGCAGTGAACCAGTCAGCTTCTTGGGACTCGTGAGTTGCTCTGGTCCGTTGCGAAGGAGTTCAGTGAGGGCGTCAGCCGTCGGCAAATTGGCAGCACCAGCTTCGTCCACCGTTGCTTCGTCGGTGGCCACAGCGCGTTGCAGCGAGCTGCCGACGTACTGGGCCTGCGCGTCGGTTGCCCAGATGAGGCAACAAACAGTGACGAATATCGCTTTTCGCAGTGTTGGTAATCGGAGGGGCTTAACCATGCGTGGGCCTTCCGGTCGTGGGTCGGGCGGGCGCGGTTGTGCGCGGTTGGGTTTCGACAAATCCGCGCGCTGGCTGTCGTTCGAGCTCGTTCATCACCTGGCGAAATGCGTGCGTGGCGCTTTCAGGCTTGGCCCTTCGGCAGATGGCGCTGAGGCGTTCGACTTCGGCTTGGTCGGTGACTTCGCCCAGCGGTTCTGCCTTGCCGCCTGGCGTGACTGCAATCAGCAGCAGCTTGTTTCCCAGCCTGAGTAGTTGCATTTGTTGCCGCCCCGCGAGCGGCGCCCAGCCCAATTGCTCGACCACTTCTTTCGGCAGCGGGCCGGCGGTTTTGGGTAGATAACGCTTGGACAGCCAAGCCACGCAGAGGAAGGCTCCGAGGACTAGACCAAGGCTCGCGCCAACGCTACTCACCGCGCCCCAGCCCGTTGCCGGAGTTCGCAACAGTGCCTTGCCCGCGGGAGCGCCGCGGGGACTGAGCGGAATCGGCGCGGGTGATAGCGGACGCGGCGCAAGTGTGGCTGGTTCTTCGTGAGCGATCGGCGAGATAGTTGGATTAGCTCGATACGCGGGCGCGTATTGTGGCGACGGTTGAGCGATTGGTGCGCCAGGCTGTAAATAGTGGGACCGGACTGCGCCGCTAGGGAGTGATTGCTGCGCACGAGCAGACGACGCCATGCAAGCTATGAGCAAGCATCCCGCAGACATTTCAAAAAATCTGATTCTCACGAGCATCCTTGCCCCTCACCCCAACCCTCTCCCCGGAGTACCAAGGAGAGGGAGCAGGAGTTTTTTTCCTGGTCCCTTCCTACACGTCATCACTCGTCAGCAGCTCCGCCACGCGGACGCAGAAGTTATCGTTCAGCACCAACACTTCGCCGCGGGCGATCAAGCGGCCGTTGACATAGACATCGACGGGGTCGCCGGCGAGCTTATCAAGCGGCACGACCGCGCCGCGCTTCAGCTTGAGAACGTCTTCGAGATACATCTGCGTTCGGCCCAATTCAATTCGCACGTCGAGGTCCACATCCCGCAGCAGTTCCAGCGTGGCCTTGTCGCCCGAAGCGGGACTGCCGCCGAAATCGCGAAACTCGAAGGGCTGAATGCCGCTGATGGCGGGATCGATGGGTTGATCAACCGAAGCAATCGCTTGTTCGGCCTGGTTCAAAAGGAACTGAATGTCGTCGCCGACTCGGTTCGATTTCGCGGCCGAGCGAGTGGCCGAACCGACATACGACGTCGCCTCAAGCGGCGGCAGGGTGGCCGTGGCGGAAGCGCGGCGCGCGGCGGGGGCCGCTTGACCGCGCTGGTTTGTTTCCTGGTCGCTCTCTGCCGGCGCATGCGGAGGAGGGGCGTGCGGCGAGGGGGAATGACCGGCAACTTGCTGAGCCTGGGCCAGCAAGGCCTCGATTTCGTCGTGCGCGATTTTGTCGCTTTCGCCTGCCATCGGATTCCTTTCCACTGGCAAGCCGTCAATCCATTGACGGTCTGGCTGGAGTCTACTGCTCGATAAACGCGAACTCGCTGAACACGACATTCCGCAGAATGGCATGCCCCAGCAGGTCGTTACTTTTCGCCAAAATGCGCCGTTTAATCAAGCCCAAACCGGGATCGGTCAGGTCGCTGAGCTGCGCGTTGCGAATCTCGAAGATGATCTGATCGCGCAACCGATGCTGGTTTTTCTCGTGCAAATGGGCGAATTCACCGCTTTCGGCATCGTCCACCGTGCCCACCAAGTGAAAGTTAATTCGTAGCGTGACATTGCTAGCGGGCTCGTGAACCATCAGGTTGAACTTGCCCAGATCCACTTCCACCTCACCGCCGGTTCCGGAACCAGCGGGAGCCTTGGCGCCGCTGCCGTGCCCGCCACCATGGCCACCACTCGCGCCATGCGCTGCCTTGGCTGACTTCGCGGCGTGTGCTGGCTTGCCGCCATGCGCATCCTTCGCGCCATGACCGCCCGCGTGAGCATCCGCGGCCGGTTTGGTGGCGTGACCGTGGCCATCGTCCTTGGCAGCGGGTTTTTCTGTCTTGGTGTCGTGCCCACCATGTGCATCGTCGCCGTGTTTTTCGGTTGCGGTTGGCGAATGTACCTTGCTCTCGACCCGCGCTTGCACGGCGGCCGTGCTGGGGATGAGCAGGTACGCCAGCGCGCATTCAGTCAGAATGACGAGAGACACAAGGACGGTGACGATGATCGGCTTGACCATGTTGCTTTTCCGAAACACGCCTGCGATGACAAACAGAAAGGGAGCAGCCCCTCTCCAGCAAACGTAGGTCGCAGCCCGCGAGCGCACTATATTAGTGCAGGCCGCGGAGCGTTCTTCGCCGGCAATCACGTCCGCTGCAATCGGCTGTAACGATCATGACGCCTACTCGCACCATTGCGGTCAACGGACTGATCGGGCTGGTGCTCGCCCTGATGTTGCTCCAAGGCTTACCGCTGAATATGCAGGCGGCGACGAACAGCGCTCGCTATCTGGGCGATTGGCTGGGCATTGGTCATGAGACCTGGAACATGTACGCCCCGGATCCTGATCGGCAGAATCATCGTTTGACTGCGGAGATCATGAGTAGCGACGAGCACGTCATTGCAAGTTGGTCCACGCCCAAGTGGCCCATGCTCTCCGCGGCCGAGCGCTTCCGCCTGCATCGCTGGAGCGAGTATTACGATCACGTGTGGATGAACAACAACGCCGACTGCTGGCCCGCGCTCGCACGGCATGTGGTAAACACAACTCCGCGCCAATCTTCGCCTGATGTAGAACCGCCGCGGCAAGTGCGCCTGATTGCGGAAACCAAATTGCTAAAGGCACCGGAAGGCAACACCTGGCCAGCGCCGATTCCGCCCGAGGGCTATGACGACCGCTGGGTTCTTAAGATCGAGCCGCTGCCATGAGCGAGCCGAGTTGTTCGTTGATTGTTACGTGGCGAAATGCCGCCGCGGGCTGGCAACGGTTCTTTCACGCGAGGATCGACGCGCGGCGGCTGGCCATCGTGCGGATCGGCTTCGCGGCGCTGCTGCTGGTCAACCTGGCGGTGCTCTATCCCGATCTGGAAACCTGGTATGGGGCGGCCGGTTTGTATCCGCCCGCTGTCGCCGCGCAGCAAGCCTTGCCGCAGCAATGGTCGGTACTCCGCTGGCTGCCGGCCGAACATGACGCGGCGCGCGATTGGCTCTATGGTCTATTCTGGCTGCACCTGGCCTGCACGACGATGCTCCTACTGGGCCTGTTCACTCGCGTGAACGCGATCATAGCGTTCGTGCTGCTCGTCAGTTGGCAGAACCGCAATCCGCTGATTCTCGATGGCGAAGACGCGGTTTTTCGCCTCCTGGGGTTTTACTTGCTGTTCATGCCTGGCGGCCGTGCGTGGTCGCTGGATAACGTCCTGTTTCGACGATCTGCGGATGTCTGCCCGCTCGCGCCGGCCTGGCCACTCCGGTTGTTGCAACTGCAGATGGTGGTGATTTTTATTTCCGCTGCCCTATTCAAGCTGGGCGGCAGCGCCTGGCTGGATGGAACGGCACTCTCGTATGTCGGCCGCCTGGACGACACGTTCGGCCGGTTTCCGGTGCCGCATCTGCTGTTCCAAACACCGCTGCTCGCCCGGCTGATGACCTGGAGCGTGATTGCGGTCGAACTGTTCGCGCCGTTGCTGCTCTGGTTCAAGGAAACTCGTCGCTGGGCCTTGCTGGTGATTGTCTGCTTTCATCTGGCCAATGAATACGCGATGTTGCTGTTCCTGTTTCACTGGATCATGCTTGTGGGCTGGACTACATTTTTGACGAGTGAAGATCTGGGTGCGCTGATTTCTCGCCCCGCGAATCGCGGAACAGCATGACCATCTACCTCTTCGCAACTCTCGACACCAAAGGCCCCGAAGCGGCCTTCGTCGCTGCGCGATTGCGTGAGCTGGGGTTGGACGTGGAACTGATCGATACCGGTTGCCTGGGCGAGCCGGCCGTCTCCGCCACAATTAGTCGCGAACAACTGTTCGCCGCCGGTGGCTCGGAACTGAGCGTGTTGCAAAAGCAGAACGACCGCGGCGCTGCCATCACCGCGGCGGCGCGCGGCGCCGAAGCACTCGCGCGCGAAGCCTATGGCAAGGGCAAGCTGACAGGCGTCCTCGCGCTCGGCGGCTCCGCGGGAACGACCATCGGCACTGCGGCCATGCGAACTCTGCCGCTCGGCGTGCCGAAGGTGATGGTCAGCACGCTCGCTTCCGGCCAGGTGCGGCATTACGTCCGCGATAAAGACATCCTGATGCTGAACTCGGTCGTCGATATCGCGGGCCTCAAT
>JAYTUF010000188.1:0-2513 GCA_043744755.1 Anatilimnocola sp. | reverse complement strand
TCTTGTCCACTTCAACAAACACCGGGTTAGTGTGACAGGCTGGAAAAATGCGAACGGCGACCCAACAGGATCGCTCCGGTTGATAATTAAATTGCAGATCGGTCACGCTGCCGTCGGCGACGATCTCTTGCTTCTCCACCACATGGCCGTTGACGATCAGTTCGACGGGCACCTTGTTCGTATCGCCAACCCGAGCCCGTTCGACGTGCCAATAGGGCTTTGAGCTGAGCGGCTGGCGGCGGATATCTTCCCGCGGAGCATCTTCCAGCAGCGCGGAAGTTTTGCAGGAAATTTTTAGCTTGTCGCCTGAATTGATAGCGAGAAAACTCTTCCGCCCGCCCGCGCCCGATTCACCGACGCCCAGGTTGTTGACCTTAAAATCGAGCAGGTGACTCAAGCCATCGCAGCAATACGAGCGGCCGTCGCGCAGGCCATCGACCCAGTGATCGAAATCGATCTGGCCTGTGATGGCTTCGTCTTTGCCCGGAACGACGAGCTTCACTGCGGTCGCTTTCGGCGGCGTTGCTTTCGGCGATTGTGGCTGATCCATCTTCACATAAATCCGCCCCAGGCCGACGCGGTCGCCATAGATGCAGGGAAAGTCAGTCTCGCCGCTGATCCGGCAGGTGTACCCGCAGTTGAGCGTGTGATACCAGATGTTCAATTCCCAGACGATGGGCGTATCGACGGCGGAAATGAAGTCGCACACGTCGTGGACCACATCGACGACATACTCATTCGCGCCGATGCCATCGAAGGGCGGCAAGGCATAGTTGGGCAGATGGTCGCCGGGGACCATCAAGCCCCAGCCGCTGTGCGAGAAGCCGACGACGCCGCCTTGCTCCTTGCCCCACTTCAGCACGGGCAGGTCCCAACTGGGCCAGTCTTCGATCGACTTCGTGCCGGGATAATCGTCTTCTTTCAATCGCAGCAAGCAGAGATGCCCGGCGTGCGAGCTAGGGAAGCCACTGACCTCGACGTCGTACCGCATCAGGTAGTCTTTGGTCGAAAGCTTGTTGATCGTCCCTTCAAAATACTGCTTCTGGTAATACCAGCACGGTCCCCACGAAAGAACGCAACCCACGTTCAAGTCCTCGCCCAGAATGTGCCGCATCATGTGGTCGGGGGTAACTCCTTCCGTCGGCGCTTCGTAGTGTTTGCAGCCGGCCGCATGAACGTGATGATCGCCGGAAATCCAACCCAGGTCGGCCAGCTTGATCCAGCGCTTCAAGCGGAAGGATTCGCTATGTTCATCGCGGGCGGGCACGGAAATCGTGCGTTTCAAAATGCGATACTCGGGACCACGCGTGTACATCGCTTCATAGGTTCCCGCCGGGAGCAGCACTTCTTCGCCATGATGGCGATAGACTTGGTCGTGGAAGTAAAAATCCGGCGCCAAGCGACGCGAGCGGGCCGGATAGATACGGCCTTGCGGATCCTTGAAGACGAACTGGCCGGTGGTCGGCTTGCCATCGTCATCGAGCACATCCAGCCGGACGCGCACGGCCGGTTCGCAGGTGAAAACTACGGCGAGTTCGTTGCGAAAGCCCAGGTCTTGCGTCCCTTGGCCAATATCGAACAGCAGCTTGCCTTCACGCTTGCCTTTGTCCCGGCTATAGACTTGAACAATGCGATACTCAAGTTCAAGGCCAGAGAGTGTCTTGGTCAGCGGCTGCGAATCGTAGGCAACGAGGTCCATCCAGCGATCGGGCACATCGGTCAGCTTGATCGAAGGTTGCGGCTTGGAAGCCGAGGTGGAGGTCTTCACCAGCGGCAGGGCATTGGGACTCGTGATTCGCAGGGCCGCGGTCACGCCGGCTTCGTTGTGTACTTTGATGAGAAATACCTTCCAGCCTTGCTCGTTCAGTCCCGCCTTGGCTTCACCGCGAACGACGCTCACGCGGCTTTCGGGATTGATGTTCACGCCGACCACCGCGCGGGCGTCGAACACCTTTTGAATGGCAGCCAGCGAATCCGCGGCGTCGGTAGCCTCCAGCGCTGCATCGAGCTTTGTTTGCTCATCCTTGCTCAGTGGCTCGCCGAGAAACTTCAGTGCATCGACAATGCGTTTCGCCTGGGCCTTCACGGGCTGCAATTCCACGCCTTTGACCAACTCCAATTGTTCGGCGCGAACCGCAGAACCGACGACGAACCAAGCTGTCATCATTCCGCAAATCGGCCAAGACCCAATCTTCGCTCGCATGGTTCGCACTCCTCGCACTTCGCCCCATTGAACTTCAGGCCATTTCCCGCGAACCTATCTTGTAGCGTTACAGTCCTGACTTGCAAGCAATTTCTGGCTTCAATTCTCAGATCGTCATGTAGCTGAATTCGCCAGAATTCAGTGGCCCCGCGCTGCTCGTCTGAATTCTGGCGAATTCAGCTACGGAACATTTTCCTTCCTATGATTCTGCTGATCGATAACTACGATTCTTTCACTTACAACCTGGTGCAGCGCCTGGGAGAGATCGATGCCAGCCTGGATATACGGGTGCATCGCAACAACCAGATCA
>JAYTUF010000187.1:0-9786 GCA_043744755.1 Anatilimnocola sp. | reverse complement strand
AAATCCAGCGGAGCGCAGCGAACATGTTCCGCTCTACCGGTGTCTGGTTGGTCGAGTCGCCGTAACCGAGTAGTCGGCCGGCCAGATAGGCAACCAGGCAGACGAGCGCCAGGCGGATGGTCCACTGGGTGAGAAACGAGCCGAACATAGGGGCGTGCTGAAGAGGGCGGGAAAGTGCGGGCGGGAGTTAAGGGGTCGGGAGTCTTTGGCGAGTGAAATCGCTCGATTCTGGAGAGCGTCATTTCGCCATAGACTCCCGACCCCGATTCTACTCGCCGGGCAGTCGCTCGGCGACGAGAAAAGTTCCCTCAATTCCACTCCATACGGGCCAATGGCGCTTAACCGCAATCGCACGGTTTGTCTATGGCCGCACGAACCGTGGCCTCTACTATTGCGTAGGTGTGATGGATACCAAGGTGTCGGCAGGATTCGGCATCAAATTCGCAACACGGAGGTTAACCAAGGAGCAAGCCAACAGGTTCACGCCGCATTTGAATGCTGCTTGACCAGGGAGAAATATCATGAAACGCAGCGACTTTGTACGTACCATGCAGCACCGTTTGATGCAGCGCCGCCAGGAACTTCGCAAGTATCTGGCAGGCGAAGTCAACGAGCTGCGCGATCAAGATCACACCGGCGTGGGTGACGAAATTGACGTCAGCGTGGACGGCGAACATGCCGCTCTCCGCTCGCAGCTCGCCGATTTCGAAAGCCGCGAACTGAAGCAGATCGACTCGGCCCTGGAACGAGTCGAAACCGGCGAATATGGCCGTTGCGATTCCTGTAACGGGCCGATCAGCGTGGTTCGCTTACGAGCAGTTCCTTACGTTGCCGAGTGCATTGAGTGCGCCCGCAAAGCCGAACGCCTCGCCGACCGTCAGCAAGGCTCAGCCTGGGATCGCTACGACCTGCCGACCGACGAAGTCCGCGGCAAGGCAACGTACATGAGCGAGATGTAATAGCCGCTTCTGTGGCTCCAAAGATCGAACCGCCGGCGGTGAGCCTTCACCGCCGGTTTTTTTTATGCGCCGAGGTAGGAGCGTTTCACTTGGTCCCTTCAAGGCACCACAAATTCTTGAAAGTCCGCAGGAAGATCTGGCCGTTCGAGATTGCCAGCGAGGAGTTCGTCGATTCCCCGCTGCTCAGCTTGTTCACGCCGAGCAGCTCGTAGGTGGGCTTGGCGGCGAAGACCAAGGTTTCGCCGTTGCGCATGAGCACATACAATCGGCCGTCGGCGTGAACCATCGAGCCCCAGGTTGTGGCTCCGCTGCCGGGCCGCTTTTCGACTTTCCATTGCTCTTCACCGGAATGCAAGTCGTAGCAGCGCGGCACGCCGTTCTCGTCAACAATGTAGACATATCCGTTCACCACCATGCCTGAGCCGACTCGCTGAGTGTTGCGGGGATGCAACCATAGACGGTCAGGCGTAATGTCGCCCGAGCCGCCCAGTTTTACCGCGAGCGCCGAGCCCCCGAAGCCCGCCATGCCGACGGCGACGCCGTCGCCATACAGCGGCGAGGCATAACAAAAACTGTTCAGGCCTTGGCACTTCCAAATTTCTTTGCCGGTCTTCGGGTCGAATCCAGACAGGAAACCGGTCTTATCATCGGGCTGGTTTTTCGCATCTCTGGAATAGCCCAAGATTAGCTGATCCTGCTCGTTCACCTTGGTGATGAGCGGCGTGGACCACGAGCCGAAGCTGTGATCCTGTTCCCAGACCGTCTCGCCCGTTTTCTTGTTCACCGCGAGGAGAAAGTTTCGCCCCTTCTCGTTCGGCCCGCACCAGAGAATCGCCAACTCACCATACAGCACGGGAGACGAGCCATTGCCGTAGGCATGTTCCCATTTGCCCAGGTCGGTGCGTTTCCACAGCTCTTTGCCGTCGAAGTCGTAGCAGTACATCCCCGCCGAACCGAAACTGACAACCGCCCGTTCGCCATCGAGAATCGGCGAAGCATTGCCATACCAACTTTCGTTCCAATTTCTTTCCTTCTCGGCGTATTCAACATCCCGCTGCCAAAGCAACTTGCCGTCGTTGCGGGCAAAGCACAGGAGGCTGCGCTGAGAGCCTCCCTTGTTCGCCTGGGTGAGGAATATCTTGTCGCCCCAAATGACCGGGGTCGAATTCCCCTGATTCTCCAGCGGCACCTTCCACTTGACGTTTTCTTTGTCGCTCCAGGTATGCGGAATGTCCTTCTCCTCGCAGAAGCCCTGACCAGTGGGGCCGCGCCAGCCCGGCCAATCGGCGGCAAGCGCTGGGACGCTGATGCCAACGAGAATGAACAATGTCACATATTTGGTCATGGCATACCTTTCGTGGTGCTGAGAAAGACGTTTCAAATCAGGCGGCAGCGGCGAGCACGCAGCCTACTTCATTAAGTTGAGCAGTTCCACATCGGAAACCTAAGGCACCCTTATCGATGGTGCCATCCCGCCGCTACCATGCGATGTTAGGTCCCGTTTCACCAGGTACTACCGAGCAGGCCAAACATGATCGCGTTCGACAAGACGTCTCGATTCGGGTCGCGAGTCGTGTTGCTGCTCCTGGGCATTGGTTGCCTGGCGATCTGGTTCATGCGGCCGGATCTGCTCAACTTTGCTTCACCGTTTGGAGCACGTGTACCCACGGCGGATCGGCTCGAACTAGGCTGGGAAACACAGATCAATGCCGTGCGACTGGGGCAGAGCGATCGCATCGAAGTGATGCAGGAAATCATTGGCAACGATCACCTCTTGCGACTCGCAGGGTTGACCGCGCTCCGCGAGCTGCTGATCGAGCAGGGAACAATCACCGACGAGGGCCTCACGCCGCTGACAAAACTTTCCGGCCTCCAACACCTGCGGCTGCGCGGCTGCCGAATCCACGACAGCGGCCTGGCGCAAATCTGCACGATCACGTCGCTGAAGCGGCTGAACCTGCCGCAGGCCGAGTTGACGGATGCGGGCCTCGAATCGCTGGCGGACCTGCACCAATTGGAATTGCTTCGCATCGGGAGTCCCAGGGTGACGGACGCCGGCGTTTTGCAAATCGCCAAAGTGCCGACGCTCCGCTGGTTGCATTTGATCGACATCCCCATCACCGATGCCGCGCTGCAGCCCATTGGAGAACTGAAAAACCTCGAATCGCTTTACCTGGACGGGGCGCGGATCAGCGACACGGCCTACGATCATTTTTTCCGCACACGCTCCGACTTGCACGTCCACATTGATCAGCGGCACCACGACCGCGACCCGCACAAGGCCGGACACACTCACTAGCGCTTTGCCATATTCAGTTTTGGGGTGGCACTGGCTAGGAGTCGCGCCAGTAGACCCATTTTGCGAATCAGCGTGGCCGCGACGACTGCCAGTGCTGGAGCTCACTGTCGCTCGGCACTGGCAGTCAGTCTCGGTCCGATGTTATATTCGGGCCTTCACTTTCCAGGAGAATGGTTGTCATGAAAAAATACGCTTTGGCCTTGGGTCTGTTGGTTGCGCTGGCGGCAGGTGCCTGGGGCGCTTACTTCCGCGTGGGTGGCGTTGGCGGTGAAATGATCACCACGGCGGAAAAATGGCTCGAGACGCTCAGCGCCGAAGAGAAGAAGAAGGCAGTGATGAGCTACGACGCGCCTGAGCGCCTCGATTGGCATTTCATCCCCAAGCCGTCGCGCAAGGGAATCCAAATCAAGGAGATGAGCGAACCGCAACGGCAGGCGGCTCATTCCCTGCTCAAGAGCGCACTCAGCCAAAGCGGCTATGCCAAAGCGACCAAGATCATGGAACTCGAGAAGGTTCTGAAGGAACTGGAGAAGACCAAGGTCGGCGGGAATATTCGCGATCATGAGCGGTACTACTTCACCATCTTCGGCCAACCGAGCGACACATCGCGGTGGGGCCTGAGCATCGAAGGGCACCACACCTCGATGAATTTCGTGGTCGATAAGGGCCGCGTCATTTCTTCGACGCCCATCATGTTCGGCACCAATCCAGCCATCATGAAGAATGACGAAATCGCCGGGATTGCGAAGGGCACTCGCGTTTTGGCCGCCGAAGAGGAACTCGCATTTGAATTGCTCCATTCGCTGTCCGCCGAACAGCGCAAGACCGCGGTGATCGCCGAAGTCGCGCTCAAGGAAGTTCGCAACGACGGCAAGCCGCAACCGCCGACCGAAGCCGCGGTGGGAATCGCCGCCGGGCAGCTCACTGACGCTCAAAAGAAGACCCTGAGCTCACTGATTAACACCTACGCGAACAATGTTCACGACGAAGTGGCCAAAGAGCGGCTAACGGACATCGAGAAGAGCGGTTTCGACAAAGTCAAATTCGCCTGGGCCGGCGCCGACAAGCTGGGCATCGGCCACTACTACCGGATTCAAGGTGAAACGTTCCTGATCGAGTTCGTGAATACGCAACCCGACGCCGCCGGCAACCCCGCCAACCACATTCACTGCCTCTGGCGCGACACGCGCGGCGACTTCGCGATTCCGATCAAGGAATGACCCATGAATCACGTAGCCTGCAGCCATGCTGCGGGCGAGAGTTCGCCGCCCAATGCTCGCCCGAACAAATAAGTTCAGAACACGCGGGTGCCATTTTCCGGTGAGAGCAAGAATTCCCCGCATTCCCTGCGGGGAATTTTGACAAACGAATACTCAGCCGCTGCGGCGAGATATCGTGGTCGAGGCCAGGCGCAACCACTGATCCTCGATATTGCAGGCCGCCTAGCGATATCGCCGGCAGCAATACCACATGCCGTTCGCGCCTTGGGCGTAACCCACATCAACCGTGGCCATACCGCTATTGCCGTAGCAGCAAATGCTGTAAGCGGCCCCCGGGCTGCCTGCCATTCCGCAGCCCTCGTAGCCGGGGTTGCCGCCAAAATGTCCGACCACGCCTCTCGCGGCCATGATATTGGCGACCCCTTGGGCCGTCTGCGTGCTGAATCCTGCGTAGACGGCTTTCGCCGGCTGAGCCGCGGGCTTACTGTCCGCCGCAGTGACGATTATCGGCTTGGCCGTGGTCGTGCTGGCAGAGGCGAGCACGACTTTCACTGGCTGGACTGGCCGCGTGCTGTACGTTACCGGGGCGACTTGCACCGGCTGCGTGTAGTTTCCGCCATTCGTCCGGGACCGGCGGGCCTCCGCCGTATTGGCGACCAACAGCAACATTCCGCAAACTAAAAAAACAATCCGTTTCATTCGATCGACTCCATCTGGAAAACAAATCAAAACATCAGGCATGACCACGAAGGCGTTACATGACCTCTCTCCTTACATGGGTGGAATAATGCCAGGCACTTTGCCACTCCTTGTTGAGGCAAGCCTGGAATGAGTCAGAACCAGAGTCAGAGCGCGGCGACGCCGATGCCGCGTTATGGGTGGGAAATGCAAGGCCCGACCGTGGGCCGCTAGGGTAGGTTGTGGAAGCGTGGACTTGGCAGGTCGTCGATTTTGCGACCATTCCGCTTGCCGCTAGCAGACGGCGGGATTAGTCCCAGGCGAAATTGCCACGCATCCTGCGAGGACTCAAAAGGGGCCACCCTGCCCCCTGATCGGCCCGCTGGCGTCCTGACGGAACAACCAGCAGCCAAACTGTGGCCGGCAATCTAACATGCGATCCATGCTCAGAAAGGCGGGCTTGACAAGCAGTGATTTGTAAGGCCCAAAATCGTCGACAAGATCACATAGCCCGCAGCCTTGCCGCAGGCGAGTGTTGCCGCCGAGTGCCACTGGCAAGGGTGTCGCGCTAGCTATTTTCACTTTGCGAAAAAAACGTCACCGCGATCCCTGCCAGTGTGGGCCGCGACCAGCGTCAGCACTGGCAGGAAGACTCGGCTAACGTTGCTTTGAATGGCAGGGCGAATTGCTCGTCTTCCTTGCCAGTGGCACACTACGCGGCATACGCAGACAATGGATTGCCGTTAACCTTTCCTTGACTGCCGGTGGAGTAAGTAGGAGTCAGCGTAGTGAAACACAATCGGGCTAGTGATGAAACGCTCCTTGAGCATGCCAGTGCGATCGCTTTCCAGAGGCTCGATGAAGTTGATGGCGACATCGCGAAGCTGGCGGAGCCATTTCAGATCGTAGCTCTCATCTATAGCGCTCAAGGTGTCATCGATAACGGCGGCCTCATTTATTTTTTTGAATCGGACTGGCCTGCCAATCCACCTTATTCACTATTTGTCGATGCGTATCGACGCATTGGTAGAATCGCGGCTGCCGATGCTCTCGACCAGGCGGCAAAATCGTTCGGCGTGCCATTTCCAGAACGCGATAGCGACCTGCGAAATCGGTTTATGGAAAACGAAGGGACCGACGAATGGGACGACTGCATTTGCGGTGACGAAGACGTCTGGCGCGATCTTGCGAATTGGATTCGATCAAACGGTATTGAGCACTTTCGATACTGAGCGGCGAGCGAGATTTCGGATCGAAATCAAAATACATCTACCGTAGAGGTTCGTTTTCCTGGGGGATCCAGTGCATGCAGCCTTGCGATCACTGGGCTCCGCAGAGATGATCCGTTGCTGCAGGGCCGCGTCATGCCAAGAGATCAAGTGCTCACCCGCTACGAAGACTTCGACCGCTCCTCGTGAAACGAAACACTGGCCAAGACACTGGCCAAGGAAGCCAGTAACACCCGGCGCGATACTCCCCCTGGGAATTGTTTGCGACTAAAATTACTCCATGCCGACTAACCTCGAAATCCCGAACTTGGACACCTTGGCCGATCTGGTCAGTCGGTTGGGCGATGTTCCACTGGCCCGGATTCGCCTCTCACCCGCGCCCGGCTTGGCGACTGAGGACGACGTGTTGCGGGCGGATGGTGCGTTAGACAAACGCTTGTGCGAACTTGTCGATGGCGTGCTCGTGGAGAAGGCGATGGGATTCCCCGAATCACTGGTGGCAGTTTTTCTGGCTCGCTATCTCGGCAACTTCGTCGCGGATCGTAAGCTCGGCATCGTCTCGGGCGCAGATGGCATGCTGCGCGTGCTGCCCAAACAGATTCGCGCCCCCGATGTTGCTTACTTTTCGTGGGGCCGGCTCCCCGGACGGAAAGCGCCCTCCGCTCCCATTCCAGCGATCGTGCCCGACCTGGCCATTGAAGTCATCAGCCCCGGTAATACAGACGGCGAGATGCAGCGCAAACGCCGCGACTACTTCACTGCCGGCGTGCTGGAAATTTGGGAATTTTATCCCCTCACGCGGACCGCCATCGTCTATCGCTCCGCCGAAGATTTCACGCCGCTGAACCCACAAGACACGCTCAGCACGCCGCTCCTCACCGGCCTCTCGCTGCCGCTAATGGAAGTCTTCGCGGTGCTGGATGAGCAGGGATAGACACCGCGTTGCCTGTCACCTTAGCCCATCCCCAAATCGCCCAAGCCGCGACCGCCGGCCTTGCGAGACTGCTGAAAAAGTTCTGATTGGTGTTAGTAGCTTGTTGGGGGCAGCGGGTGGATAATGGACGCGAAGGGGTGGCTGGTTTTGGTTGCCAGGGAGGATGCTGCGATGTTATCCGATCCGTTGCCGCCGCGGCTTTCTGAATTTGATTTACAGGTCTAGCGGGTCGTGGTGCCAGCAGAGCATTATCTGCGGCGGGCTTCGCAGGTTGTTCCCTGGGATGATTTCTATGCGCTCTTGACTCCTTATTATAACCGAGAGTTGGGCCGGCCGGCGGCGGCGAAGCGGTCGATGCCATCGAGTTGATTCGGCAAGAAGAAGCGGCTCACCGGCACCAACGTGAAACGCCTGGTGCGCTTGGGGTGCGCGCCCGTCGCCGCCACGCTCAGCTAAAACACAGGACCAGACCGGCGACCGCGCAAATGACATAAACTAGGCAACGCAGCCCGCATCAATTTCCCAGGAACGAAACACAAACCAGCAACCAATCGCCGACGCACCTGTAAAAAAAACGATCCACCAACCAAGACCACACCCCGCGCAACGCTAGTAATTCAGCAGTCTCCTTGTGCCGGTGGTCGCCAGTTGTTTTCAAATTGGGAAGTTATTGGATTCGTGATCTTTACTTAGCCACGCGGTCGATGTGTACCTTGAGAAACGAAACGCCGCCGTGCACAAAAACGGTGCCGATGTGTTGATCATCGAGCTGCACCGTGCGGGCGGAGTAGTAGCGGGCGGCAATGCTGGCCTCCGGAAGCAGGACCACCGTGTGGTCGTTGTTCCAAGTGAGTCCGTCGGCGGCGGAGAAGTTGTAGCTCAAGCCTTTGTTCGCCGTCCCGACGCCAAAGGTCACTAGAATTCGCCCATCACGCAGCACGGTCAGATAGCGTCCTTCCGCCGTGTCGATATCGGGGACGGCGCGGAACGCATCGATGGTCGTCCAACTCTTCCCTTCATCGGTGGAACGCAACAGCACCGGCCCCATTGCCAGCAGCGACCCTTTGGGCGTGCGGACAATTTGTTGAAATGCATGCTGTTTCTTATCCGGACTAATCAAAGTGAAGACTTCCGACGCACCTGTCTTTGGATTGAACAACCGCGGCGGTGCCCCGCGCAACGGCAATAGCCAGCGGCCGTCACTCCAGGGGAGCACGTTGTGTCGTACGGCCCCCAGGTGCTTCCCTTCGACCGGTCCGATCAGGCCCTGCTCGCTCCAAGTTCGTCCCTGATCCGCGCTGATCGAGTACAACAGCGCCCGCTCGTAGTAGCCATCTTTCGCCTTGTCGTCGGCAATGTAGTTCCAGGTCACGAGCACTCGATCGTCAGGCAGGACATCGGCCGTGCCGGGATAGACTTCGAAGATCTTGACCTCGCGAATCACGTCCGGGCGTTTCGCGGAAGTGGCGATCGCCTCGGCAGGTTCCCACGTCTGACCGCCGTCCAGCGAGCGGGTCCGCATCAGCACGTCAGCCCCTTTGTAGACGACGATCAGCGTGCCGTCCTTGGTCCTGCAAATCGAGGGATGAACGTGTCCAGCCACCGACTTGCCAATGACGATGGGCTGGTCGGCGGCCAAGACAGCCGATGTTTCTTGATGCTGGGCCCAGGCCGTCTCTTGCAGTGACTTCGCGACCTCGGCTGGAATGGCATCGGGCGCGGCGAGTCCCACGGGACTACGACCTGTCAGCACGCTGTAGATTCCACAGGAGTAAAGATACGAGCCCTGCAGCCCGGGATGCGCCCGGTCCTTGGCAAACAGGCTCTCGATCCGCTCGGGAGTTGGCTTATCGCCGAAGTAGCGGAAATAGGCCTGGCTGGCATCCACGATGGGAACATTGAGTTCCTTACCCATCGCCACGTGCATTCGATGGAGCCGCTCGAAGCCTTGCGGATAATCGCTGATAATCGAGGCGGTTCCAAACAAAACCGTTTTGGCCCCGGTTTCTCGGATTAGTTTGTGAAAGTTGCGGGCGTAAGGCAGGAACGCCGCTGCTTCGACGTAGTAAATATCTTGCAGCACAACAAAGTCCCAGGAACCGGCGGTGATCTTGCCGCGGGCTGTCTCCGGACCGGTGCCCGCTTCCCAGTGCGAGCGCAAGGACGCGCCACCCTTGATGCAGCCGGCGACCTGGATGGGCTGCGCCCCTTTATCGGACGCAGCCAACTTCTCCAGCAGTTGATTGCCAACGATGGTGGGACATTGGCTGTTGCCAATGAGCAAGACCGTGAGCGGTTTCGGCGGCGCGTCCTCCGCAGCAGCGGGCAGCGCGATGCCACTGAGCAGTAACAGGCACAGGCCGCTAATCGACTTCATGCTCATGGGAAAGTCCTGAGAGGTTGGTTTTTCAAGGCGGCAAGCCACATAGCATTAATAGGGACCTGTCGAGAATTTCTTCCCCATTTG
>JAYTUF010000186.1:0-2531 GCA_043744755.1 Anatilimnocola sp. | reverse complement strand
GACGACGACCAGCGACAGCGCCTTGCCGCCCGCATCATCGCGGGCCTGGCGGAGTTTGACGAGCAGGTCCTGATCACTGAAGATCTGTTCGTCGTCGATCCAGATCGAATCATCTTCCTGAATCTTGACCAGCAGGGTCTCTTTGTCGTTTTCCAAATCGCGGATCGACCGCGCGGCCCCTTTGTCGGTGGCGGTTTGCGGCGTAGGCAGGTCCATCACCGCTTGCAGGGATTGCATCGAGGTGGTGAGGAAAAAGATGAGCAGGAAGAACACGATATCGACCATCGCCGTCATATCGATCAGGTCTTCGTGGACGGCGCCTTTGGTCGGTATCAATGGGCTCGAAGCTTCGGAATATTCCTGCTGCTTACCGTCGGACAAGTCCTTCGCGCCCGGGGCGGGGACAACATCTGCGGCGGGGCTGGCGACGACTGCCGTCAACGCGGCTGTAGCTGGCGTCGACGACTTCCAGCGAGCACCAGTGCCTTCCGGTTGTTTCGCCAAGTTCCCCGTGGCGGGTATCTCTAACTCCGGCGACGCGGCGCTCGGTGGCAGCGCCGCCGAATCGGCGACGGTCTCACTTTCGCCACCAGGAACCAGCATTGTCCCCTGGCAATGCGGGCAGCGGGTGCGACGACCGGCAAATCGATCGGCCGCCTTGATCTCGCGGCTGCACTGCGGACAGTTGAAAACGATGCTCACTTGTGCTCCTCCACCGACTGCATGACGGCCACATGCAGCGTCACTCCTTCGCGGCCGGCAGCGGTGGCGATGCGCTGTATTTCGCGCAGACGAATGCTTTTTTGGGCCTTGATCAGAACCTTGGTCTTTTTCTGAGCCACCGCGGCATCGACCGCACTGGTGATCTTCGTCTCTTGCAGATTGGGATCACGAATCGGTTCGCCTTTTTCCGAATCAAGTTCCACCAGCACGATGTTGGGATCAGGTCCAGCGAGGACGGTGATCAGCGTGGCATCGTCCATCAACAGCGGAGCGGCATGCACGGCGGTCGGAAGATCGGGCGTCTCGCCCATCGCGGTCGTGATGAACGCGACCATGAAATAGATGTTCATCATGAACACCAAGTCGATCATGGCCGTGATATCGAACTCCGCATCGTCATGCTTCTTCGTGGACGGCAGTAAGCCCTCGGCGAAGGTATCATCGGATGAGGCAGATTCGGACATGGGCGGATTGCTCGGTTAAGACCGGGAGGGCGACGCTCCTGCGGAGCCGGGAACTGTAAATCGACGTTATTTTGCGGATCGGCGGCTCGGCAGGAGCCGCGCCCTCCCAAGAAGAGAGACTACACCCTTTGATGCTTAAAATGTTCAAGCACGCGCATCATGCTGGAGGTAACGCCCTCTTGCAGTTTGCGGAGTCGGTTATTGATCGACGCCAGCATGAAGTTAAACGGAATGGCGGTGAGCAGTCCGAGGGCCGTGCAAATGAGGGCGATGCTGATGTCGCGGGCGATGTGATGCGGCTCAACCTTCACGCCGGAGCCGATGGTGCTGAACGCCGCCATCATCCCCATCACCGTGCCAAATAGCCCGAGCAGCGGTCCGCTCTTAATCGTCACCGCGATCCACCCGGTGCGATAGTCGAACTCGGCCAGCACGTCCTGGGTGAGCATGTCCGTGACGATTCGCCGCACCGGTTCAAAGCCATATTTGCGGTTCATAATCGCCGAGTGGGCGAGTTGCGGAAACGCGCGAATGTCGCCATCGCACATTTCGGCCGCTTCGTCGTATTGCTTGCTATCGATCTTGACCATGAGCTCGTCAGTGAACTCGTTTAGCTGCGGCCGATTCTTGAAGCCCAACTGCGACAACCGGCGGAAGGCCATGATGACGCAGTACAGCCCCCAAAAGAAGTTGAGCGTCAGCAGCAGGTAGCAGACCTTATCGACTATCCCGGCAATCGCACTGATATTCATAACGTGTCCACGAAGAGAAGTGCTCGCGTGGCGGGTGTGAAATCCGCAAGCGAGAGCTCTGGGCGAGTGCCCAGAGCGGTCGAGCTATTCTAATTGCAAATGCAGCCGAATGGGATGAGGCCGCTGAGTTCGGAGATTTGTTTGCCAGGCGAGATGGGCGAATGAAGTCGGCCTGGATTGGCCGTTCTACTTCTTGGCGGGCAAGATGACTAACCCCTTCACGCCCAAATCAATCCGAAACAGGCCTCCTTCGCCCGCTTCCGGGCCGATGCCGCCGGTGATGAGGAGCTGGTCCATTTTAGGGCCGCTGAAGGCGACGTTGCTGGTGGTAACGTTGCCGCCGTCGAATTGGCGGAGGAGCTTGCCCGCCGAGCTGAGGATTTGCACTTGCTTCATACCGTAATGGGCGACATACAAGTTGCCGGCCGCGTCGAGGCACATGCCGTCGGGCTGGTTATCGATTTGCGGCGTCCCTTCCTGCTTGCGCGGCAGGTCGGCGAACAATTTTCGCTTGCTCAGCTTGCCAGGACTGAGGACGTCATAAACGTGAACGCAGTTTTTTTGACTCTCGGCCAGGTAGAGCTGCTTGCCG
>JAYTUF010000185.1:0-2539 GCA_043744755.1 Anatilimnocola sp. | reverse complement strand
TCGACATGGTGGTGAAGCGGACCGAGATGGCCGCAACCCTGGCGCGCGTCATTGGCTTGCTGCGGGTCAGCGACCTGGAAGCCGCCTGATTCCAATGGAAAGCCGCATCGAGGATACCATCGCGCGGCTGCACGGCCTTTATCCGAAGCTGATCGATCTCAGCCTGGAACGTCTGCAACGTGTGCTAGCGACCCTCGGCAACCCCGAACGACACCTTCCGCCCGTGCTCCACGTGGCCGGCACGAACGGCAAGGGCAGCACCTGCGCTTTCCTACGCGCGATCGGCGAGGCGCAAGGGATGCGCGTCCATGTCTACACCTCGCCACATCTGGTGCGTTTCAACGAACGTATCCGGCTCGCGGGCGAACTGGTGTCCGATGCGGCCCTTGCTGACGCGCTGGCCGAAGTGGAGCGCGCCAACGCCGGCGGCGAGATCACGGTATTCGAAGTCCTGATGGCCGCCGCATTCGTGCTGTTCGCCCGCGTGCCGGCCGATCTCTGCGTGCTCGAAGTAGGCCTCGGCGGGCGTGCCGACGCGACCAACGTCGTGCAGAATCCCGCCGCCTGCGCGATCACGTCCATCTCGCTCGATCATCGCGAGATGCTCGGAGACACGCTGGCTTTGATCGCGCGCGAGAAGGCTGGGATTATAAAGCCGGGGATACAAGTCGCGACCGGCGCGCAACCGGCCGATGTGCTGGAGGTGCTGCAAAATCACGCCAATCGTGAAGGTGCCAGATTGTTTACTTGTTGGCGACGTTCCGTGGCGTACCACTGCACCATGAATCGGCTGAAGAAGCATAGATTGCCCAGCCAGCCGATGATCTTCCAGACATGCCAATCGATTCCAAGGAGCTTGCCTTGAATCACGAATGCCAGTGAGAGCCAGTCCATCATGCGAATCTCCGCTGTTTAAGGCTCGTCCAGAAGTCTCTTGATGCGCGCGGTCAAGCCGGCCCGGGCGTTGATGTCTCGAAGCTTTCCGTGTTTGTCGAGCAACCAAAGGGTGGGAACGCTGGAGATGGAGAAGCGTTCGGCGATGGAATTGGTTTCTCCCTCGAAGGATTGAGACCACCCGATTCCTTGGTCGCTGACGAACTGTTCCAGAGAATTCCGCTCCCGATCTAATGAGACACCGAGGACTTCGAGTCCTTTGTCGTGCAATTGTTCGTAGGCAGACTTCACGCCAGCCAGTTCTTCAAGCGACGCGGCGCTCCAGGTCGCCCAGAACTGGAGGAGCACCACCTTTCCTCCCAGGCTGGCGAGATCGATGTTCTTTCCATCCAGGGCCACAAATTTCAAGTCGATCGGCTTCCCTAGGCGGTCGATTTTTGTCTCCCATGACTTCACTTGATCCTTCATCTCTTCGGTCAGGCTCTGCTCCTTCAACTCTTTGAAGATGCCTTTGGCTTTTTCGGGATCGCCCGCCGAAATCCATCCTTCCGCCACGCGGAGCAAGAGCGTCAGCGGCTCGGGTCGGTTCGGAAATTCCTTGAGCATCCCGCGCACACCTTTGTCCATGATCGAGACCGAGGAGGTGCTGTCACGATCGTCCGCCAGCTTTACCTGACGCTGAAGCTGGCGCATCCTCACTTCCATTCGTTCCTCGGGACTCAGGTCCGTCTTCTCGAGTTGTGTGGCTTCCAGTTTTTCGAGTCGGACGATCAGATTGGTCTGTCCCAACTGCACCGCCACATTGAGCAGCTCCAGCTCGCGATCCCGTGCTTCGCCTGCCTTGGTGTGAGTGGGGTAATGCTCATAGAACGCTTTCGCCTTGGTGGCGGACTCGGATGCCGCGACTCCCAGAGTACGTTCGAATGTCGCGATCTGGTCTGGGCTTGGCTCCTTGGCCTCCCACTCAGGGGGAGTTGGCGGGGCTTCGAGCGCTCTCTCCAGGCTCTCCCAGGCACGATCTGCATCGGACACCTGTCCCAGATTTAGCCCGTCGATCTGCACCACCGGCGACGGCTCGGGCGGCGTGCTCTGCGCTGGGGTCGAAGCCTCGTTTGAGGGCTTGGGCTTGCAGCCGATGGCCAGGCAGCTCACCACGGCTATTGCGGCCAAAACTTGCAGGAACAGGAGGGAGTATTTCGGTGTCATTTTCCGGACGGTTTTGTTGAATGAGGCGGGAGTTTTTCCAAGAGAAGACGAACGCGACGTGGGTTGAGACAGTCGTTGAAGTCCGCCACCCGCTGCTGGACCGGCGTCTGGCTCAGGGCAAACTCCAACGCTGCACGAAGAACCTCCACTTCCTCTGGACGAAGTGGGGTGACGAGGGATGCTTCCTGTTCCACTCGTTGCGTCTTGCGTGCGAATTCCATTAACACCGGACACGGTTCCAGACAGGGGATGAGACTTTTTTCGGGCCGTTCATCGGCGGCCAGGCCTGGGACGCTCCATAGGCGCTGCTTCAGGCAGAATCGCTTGTCGCAACAGGCGCGAGTCATGCTGGCGGCTTGTGTGTCGCTGAGCATCGCTGTGATGCGATACATCCCGGTCTGACGTTCGGCGTATTCCCGGAAATGGGTCACGGAAGAAT
>JAYTUF010000184.1:0-2544 GCA_043744755.1 Anatilimnocola sp. | reverse complement strand
TCGAAAAGCAGCTGGCTGAAGCCAATCAGGCCCTGGTTCACGGTCTCATGCAGACTGAAGCTCAGAAATTGACTGCCCAGCTCGCAGCAGAACTGGCCACGCTGCGGAAAGAATCGCAAGAGGCCGTCGCGGCCGAAGCAAAGAAGCTAGCCGAAGGGACCGCCGCTCAGATGGCTGCGTTGCGTGAAGCAGCCAAGGCGGAAGTTGCCGCGGAACTGCAAAAGCTGCAGGCGGAAATCAAAGCCGACTTTGCGAAGGCCCGTACGGAGAGCGCGAAGGAGATTGCCGCTGTGCTGGCTCAAGCCAAGCAAGAAGGAATCAAAGCGGCCGATGATCTGAAGCAGACTCAGGTCGCTTTGCAGAAGAACATTGGTGACGAAATCGCCAAGGTTCAAAAAAACATGGCCGACGAAATGCAGAAGGCCAAGGAAGCCTTACAAGCCGAAATGAAACTCGCCGTCGAAGCGGCCACCAAGCCAGCGGAACCAGCTCCCGCTGAAAAACCGGCTGATAAAGAACCCGCCGCCGCCGTGCCGAAGGCGGTGGAAGTGAAGCCGCAGGATGAAGAGAAGAAGGCGGAATAGGACGTTTCGTGCATGGGGCCGGGTCTGGCCTGGCCCCAATGTCGTCTTTCGCGGAGCGAAAGACGACATTGAGGGTACACGGTTTGCTATGATTGACGTCATGGAACCGAGTACCTACTTCGTCTCCGACTTGCATTTGTTCTCGGGCCGCACTCAGGCGGCTCGTCATGCCCCAGCACTTCACGCCGCAGCCCGGCAGGCCCGCACGTTTGTGCTGGGCGGCGATATATTCGACTTCCGCTGGTCCACCCTCGGGTCCGTCGAAACCACGGTGCGCGCTTCGGTCGATTGGGTCGATCAACTGGTTTCTAAGCATCCAGACTGCCAGTTTCACTTCGTCGCTGGCAACCACGACTACAACCAGCGGTTCCTCGATGCGATTGGGGCCTATGCCGACCGCTCACCCAATCTTCAATTCCATCATTATTTTCTCCGCCTCGCGGGGAGCATCTTTCTGCACGGTGATGCGGCCGATCATCCCGCCATGTGTGCCACCCGCTTGGAAGCCAACCGCCAGCATTGGCTGGGCGATGAAACTCGTTCGCCGATGAAGCATCTGCTTTACGATCTGGCCGTCAAAGCCCGGCTGCATCGGTTGGCGGGCGTCGTGCATCCGAAACGCAAAGTCGCACAGCGTCTCGCGGGATATTTGGATCGCATTGGTCATGGTTCTGGCACGGGCTTAGAGCATGTTTACTTCGGCCACACGCATCAGGCCATGTCGAACTACGCGCTCGGGGGACTGACGTTTCATAACGGCGGAGCGCCGATGCCGGGCTTGCAATTTCGAATCGTCGCGGCGAACGACGCCCCGGCAGCAGAACAACCGGCCGCATCCGTCCCGCTGAATCCACTCCCCGCGTGAAGTCTGAATTGATGCCCGAATCGCTCACCCATCTGACGAATCCGTATGCGTCGCCCGGCAGCGACGAATCGTCAGAACCCGCCGATGCAAATTCGTCGCTCAAGCGCACTAGCGAAGTCTGGCTCGCGACAAGCGTGATCTGGAGTGCCTGTTTGAGCCTGGCCCTGGCGGCTGGTTATATCTTGCTCGCCTGGTGCGATCACAAAAACCCTCGCTGGAACCTCAACATCGACCGGGCCGATCAACTCGCGCAGTTCGCCACCGGCGCGGCGAACGCCATCGTCCTGGCGGGCCTGATGGCGTACGGCCAATACCACGCGGTCATCCGCCGCGATCTGATCTGGACCCGCACCATCGCCCTGCTGCTGACCATCGCCACCATGGTCATCGGCCTCGGCGCTGTCTTAATCTTTGCCGGCACCACTACGATGTGGCTGCTCCTCGTCCCCGCCGCCATCGCGATGTTTCTTAGCCTGCTCATGTTTCGCTGGTACAACCGCCTGTTCACTTTTCGCAAGCAACAACGGCGAGTGTCACGCGGGGTGAAATTGAAATGAAGACCCTGAGCCACCGGCTTAAAGCCGGTGGCTCATTTTACTGACCATCGCTACAATACTTCCTACTTACCAACCATCCTCTCCGCGTTCGCACTCATTTAACTATGTCCCAAGGTCACGGTCGTCCGGCTGCTGCTCCGATTCCAATCAGTTTGGAACCCACGCAGGGGTGGCATTGTTGCCATTTGTATTATCGTTTCGATCGCGGCGTGCTGGCCGGGATGTCTGCCGAGCAACTGGCTCGTGGGCGCGAGGAATTGATCGCCGCGCTCGATCCGCAGGGGCCGGCCGCGAGCGCTCGGTTGCAGACGAGCATTGTCAGCGGGCACAAAGCCGATTTTGGGCTGATGCTGATGGATCCCAATCCGCTGAAGCTCGACAGTGTGAAACAGCGTTTGATTTCGGGCACGTTAGGCCCAGCGCTCATTCCCACTTACTCGTTCGTTTCGATCACCGAGATTTCGGAATATGTGCCCAGCGTCGAGGTTTATGGAAAGCGGCTGCTGGCCGAAGGGGAAGCGGAAGACAGCCCCGCCTA
>JAYTUF010000183.1:0-2548 GCA_043744755.1 Anatilimnocola sp. | reverse complement strand
CCGTCAACTACTAACTGGAGAGCCGTGTGCGGGAAACCCGCCAGCACGGTTCGGAGGGAGGGGAGTCCGGCTCAACCGGACTTCCCTACCCCTATTGCTTCTAGCGCCGCTGCCGCGGCTGAGGACGGGAAAACCGCGGGCCGTGGGCTGGGGTGAATGGTTACAAAAATTTTGACAAGCCAATTAGGATTCGCCCGCCGAATGGTAGACCGTCGCGTCAGCCAGGAAGTGCCTCGCGAGGATCATTCACTGGCAACCGTGCGGTAGCATGCCCGCGAAATCGAGATTAAGTTGAAATCTTCGTAAGAGCGAGCCAGGACAGAATTGCCCAACGGTGGCCAGATCCCATTCAACTCGTCGGCTCGCTGGGTAGCGCGACGGATTACCTAACAGGGGGGCGCAGAAATGCGAAGTCAATTCACGCTCGAATACTGGCAGGACGGTCCCTTTCACGTCGGTCGCCTGCTGGAAGTCCCGGGGGTCTTCAGCCAAGGTGAGACGCTCGAAGAACTGCGCGAGAACATTCAAGACGCCTATGACCTGATGGTCACTCAAGAGCGATCCCCTGCGCCAGCTACCGCTCGACAGCAGCCGGTGGAATTGGAAGTATGAAGCGGCAAGCCTTCATCCGAGAATTGGAACAGGCGGGGTGCGAGTTAGCCCGACATGGCAAGCGGCATGATGTCTATCGCAATCCTGCGAACGGGCAGCAGGCGCCAGTTCCGCGACATCGGGAGATTGCCGGTACTCTGTGCCAAGTCATTCGGAAGTAACTCGGACTTGCGAGCGAATGGCTGGAGCCAGCGGTGCGGGTTAAGAATGCAACTTTCCGCGCCCGACATTCCCGTGCTATCGCACGGTTGCCAAAGCTGGGCAACCCGCCGGTCTTCCTCGCTAACGCGGCGGGTTACCTATTGATAGGACGCCAAGCGGCGATGTGCAATCCGGACCACGCGAGCAACAGCAGCGCTGCCGAAAGAGCGGCAGGATGCAGCGCGTATCGATCCCATTCCGGCTTGAAGACGGAGGCTGTTATCTCTCCTGGCACCTTGATCCGCAGCTCCGACGCGGAGAGTTTCCAGGAGGCCCGTTGTTCCCAGCCATCGATGGTGCGCCGCCAACCGTCGTCGGCGACGGCGGGCGACAAATGATCGTCGGCTGAAACGGTCGAACCGATCATGAGCAGGGATAAGACCAAGATTCCGGCGCGGAGCAATGTGATGTTTGAGCGGATCGGCGCGATGAAGAGGGTTCTTAGGAGCGAATGCTGCCGGCAGAAGCGAGTGACTTTGACCATGCACGCTTAGCAAAGCAGCGAGCGTGCCGCCAGCACACGCCTCCTTCACCGCCGCTCGCAAGCAATGGCGAGGGTGAGACTTGCGCGCCCTGGATCCCGTTCGTCAAAGAACAGGTGCGTAGTGATAACGCCACAACCCTCGTGGCCTGCAAGCAACGTGGCTGAACGTCCACAATCGCCTCGCCGCAATCGCCCTTGCCGATTTGACGGTGACAAGTCTTGGCGTAAGTTTGTCCAGCCAGTGACGAATACGAGCATCGGTCGTCCTTCGTGCAAATCATTCCTGTCTGCCCCAGAGTGAGAAGAAAACACACATGTCCAGCCTCAAGCCCACCCTCAAGGAACTGCTGGGTAACGCCCAATTGCCGGCGCTGCCCCAGAGTGCTATTCGCTTGCTCGAGCTGTCGCAGAATCCCGATAACGGCCCGGCCGAGTTCGCGGTGCCGATCGAAGCCGACCCGGGCCTGACAGGCCAGGTGCTGAAATTCGTCAACTCGTCATACTTCGGTTTCTCACGGGAGATTTCGAGCGTCAAGCTGGCGATCACGCTCGTCGGCATCCGCACGATCAAGAACTTCGCGCTCTGGAGCGCGGTCTTCAGCTTGATGCCCAATCCCAAATGCGGGCCTTTCGATCTGAAGAGCCTCTGGCAAGATTCGCTGCGCCGCGGCCTGTTCGCCCGCGCCTTCGGCAAGCTCAAGGGTTGGAAAGACGCCGAGGACCTGTTCGCCGCCTCCCTGCTGCAAGACATGGCCGTGCCGCTCCTGGCCAAGGAACTTTCGGCCGAATACGTGACGCTGCTCGAAGGCCGCAACCACGGCGCTGCCCGCCTCAGCGATCTCGAACAAGCCAAATACGGCTGGACCCACGCGACGGCTGCCGGCCAAATGGCCCGCAGTTGGAGCCTGCCAGAAGACTTCGCCCGCCTGATCGAAAACCACACGCAGTTGAATCAATTGCTGGCGACCGCCAGCAAAGACATGGGCGCGATCGCCGTGGCTCTGTCTTCGATGTTGCCCGCCGCGAGCGACAAAGTCTGGACCGAACGGGAAGCGTTTCTCACCGCCTTCAGCAAGATCGCCGGCCCGACCTCCAGCGTCGCCAAGACGCTGGCTCAAGTCGATATCGAGTTCACCGAGTTCGCCCCGGTGCTGAAACTCGCCACCCCCGCCAAGACGCTGATTCACTTCCTGGAAGAAGTACCGGTCGCGGTGTAGGCAAAGTCAGCGGTCACGCCTGGGGTCGGGAGTC
>JAYTUF010000182.1:0-2549 GCA_043744755.1 Anatilimnocola sp. | reverse complement strand
CCGAAGCAAAAGGCTGACGCCCTGTTCAAGGGTTTGAATCTCTCGACCGGCAAGCCCTTGCCCGGATATGAGAAGTCATTTCTGGGCGACGGCGATGTGCATTTCGCGGCGCTCACGCCTGACGGCCAGACACTGGTGACGGAATTTGAGGCGCCCGAACAAGCCGTGGAGATCCGCTTCTGGTCGCTCGGTTCCAAACAAAAGTTGCGAACACTCAAGCTTCCAGCGCGGGTCTTTGAAGAGCGGCATGTGTATGGACCCGACTTTCAATCGGTGGTTTAGCTGGAAGCTGCTGTCAGCGACGTGCCGCTCCCGACCAGCGAATTGGTCCTTTGGGATCTGCCCACGGGGCAGGAAGTCCGGCGTTGGAACACCGACGTGGCGATGTGGCTCCATCCTCTGCAAATCAGCCCGGATGGCAAATATCTGGTTTGCCAGGCCCATGCGAATATGGGCCAACAACGGGCTCTGCTGCTGTATGACGTAACCGTCGGCAAGTTGGTTCAGCAATGGCCGGCCGACGGCTTGCGCTTGCCCGTGGTGCATTTCACGCCCGATAGCAAACGGCTGATCGCTGCTTCCCCGGCTGCTTGGAAAGTTTGGGATGTAGCCACCGGGGATCTCCTGTTTGCCAAGAAGATTCCCAACACCGTGGAAGGCGAAATGCGTCGCGACGGTCCGCAAGCCGTGGCCGCGATCAGCCACGACTGCACGCGCCTGGTGACAACGAGTTCGGCAACGAATTATGGCGACAGCCGCGTTTTGTTATGGGATATCGCCACGGGTCAGCAACTGCTCAACAGGCCGGTGCCGGACGAGAACCACTCAATCAACTTCAGTCGCGACGACCAGCACCTGATCTTTGTCGGATATGCCGATGGGATTTATCGCCTGCGCGTCTGGGACGGCACTCCGCGGAAGCAGAAGTGAATCCGTAAGCAGTCTTAGCCAACCAGCGTCATGGGATGCCCCAAAACGATGACGCCGCCGTGGGCGGTCATGTCTCCCATGCGGGCGGCGGGCATGTTGCTGAAGAACGTTTTGAAGGAGCCCAGCACGATCACATCGGGCGGGCCGACGCAGACGCACATATCGCCGACGCGGGCGGGCGGCAGTCCGCCGACGAGCGTGGGGATGCCGCCGGGCGGCAGAATCGGGCCGCCAACATGGGGCACCAGCACCGTCACCATCGGGCAGACGTGCATGTCGGTGACGCGGGCACAAGGCATTCCCATGGGTTTATCTCGACGACTAAAGATTCTCAGCGACTGAAACGAGGACGAAACTCGGGCCTGTTCGAATTATCGGGGAAAGGCAGCCAGAGTTGCGGACAAAGTTTGAGGATTTGTTGCTATTGATTACCGCCGACCATCTCCATCCCAATCCGGATGAACTCACGATAGCGATCGGGTGCTTTTTCAGGCTGGCGGGCCACGGCGGCCAACAGAATCGCGCCCGTCGCGGCATGAGCGCATTGCGTGGGACCCGGCGCTAGCGGCGGCGCGGGGGGCGGCGGGCCCATGCTCCCTTCGCTCCAAAACGCAGCCATCGCCACCCAACTGGCCGGTGTGGCATGTTCGGCTTCTTGCGAGACGGCATAAGCTTCGCGCCGCAGGCCTTCGGTCCGGTCTCCCAGCCAGCGCTGCACGGTGTCGAGCGCCTTCGTATCGACTTTCGACATCCCGTCTTCAACAGCCAGCTTCACGCACTTCAGCGACCACTCGATGACGGTCAATTTGCCCATCGCGAAAGCCAGCACGCGGATGGCGTCCATGAACTTCTCGTGGTTGGCCAACATCTCCACAAACTGCAGCGTGTTTTGATCCCGGCTGGCGAGCTTCGCATTGTCACCATCGATCGGCGCGACGCCCGCAATCTCGGTAGCGGAAGCAATCAACAGGCCCACGCTTCCCTCGGCTGACGGCATTCCCGCGGGAGCCGGCGCGACCGGAGCTGGCGGGTGCTCATGCTTATGCTCGGGCTCTGCGAACTGAACAGGAAGCGACTTATGCGTGGTGAGAAAATCGGGAGTCGGTCCCTTGCCAGGTTCCGGAATCGGCGCGGGGCCAACCTCGGCTTCATCGCCGATCACCACGCGAAAGACTGCTTGCCCGGCGCGCAGCTCGTCGCCGTTGTACACCAACGACTCGGCCACCCGTTCACCATTGCGGAAGCTGCCATTCGCGGAATTCAGGTCCTTGAATTGGCACTCGTTCCCCAGCCATTGAATCGAAAAGTGAACGCTGGACATCTCGGGATTTTCGGGGCAGCTCACGTCCGCCGAGTCCGTCCTGCCGACGTACCGCAGTTGCCCTTCCCGCAGGGTGATCTTGCGGCCCAGCCCGGGGCCTTTGGTGACTTGCAAAAACGCGCGCATGGATACCCGTTGCTTCGTGTCGGTGCGAAGAGACGAAACTCGCTTAATGCCGTGCCTGACCGGCGATCTGCCTAGACTAGCACTATGCCTGATCAAACGCAGTGCTTAACTTACCCGCTGCGGCGCGGCCTTGCCAAGGGTCTAGGAACCGGGCACCGTCCGGTTTTCGTGG
>JAYTUF010000181.1:0-2553 GCA_043744755.1 Anatilimnocola sp. | reverse complement strand
AACTATCTCTCTTGCAACAGGTGATTTTCCCAGTAGCCCGTCATGTTGATCGAGGATGAATACAACGCCCGAATCGATGCTTTGTCGCCGCGGGAGCGAATTGCGAGGTCCTTTGCGCTGTTTCAATGGATGCGCGAAATGATTGGACGGGAGATTCAAAAGGAAAGCATCGTATCAAATGGCTGCGAATTCTCCCCCGAGGAACTGAAATGGCGAGTCGCCTTGCGAATCTATGGCAGCGAACCAGCTGTGGTTGCGCTCATTGAACGGAGATTGGCCGATGTTCCCGGCTGAAGCATTTCGCCCGACACTTTCACGAGTGGCAGCCCCCCGGAATTACGCGAACAACATAGGGAATCGATCCGAAAACCTTACTTCACCGCCGCGAGCCACGAGTTCAATCCGCACAAGTGGCAGGAGGGCGGCAACCAGCGCCGTCGCGAACACAAATAACTTGTTCATGAACCAGTCCTGAAAGTGAGAAGGGGGACATCTTGCTGAGGCGCGAGTGCGTTGCGAGCAACGCGGCGAAATCATGGAGCTTGGAAAAGAGTGTGCCAAAGTCAATCGACATACACAAACTCATTCAAGCAGAGCAGCAACTGGCACGTTTCAACCAGGGCTTTGTCGGCCGCCGCGGCATCGTTGCCGAGCGTGGCCCGTTGTTGCTCGACAAACGCCAGGAGGCGGGTTCGTTCCGCGTCGGTTGGTTGCCGCGCGAAGGCAATTTTGTACGCTTCGTCGATGGCCTTTGCCAGCGGCACTTCCTGATTCGGCCTGATCCTTTGTGCGAGCTTCTCGGCCTGCTGGCGGACGAAGGGCGAGTTCATCATCGCCAGCGATTGCGTCGGCACGGTGGTGCTGATGCGCTCGCCGATGCTTTGCGTCGGCTCGGGTGCGTCGAACATCGTCATCAGCGGAATCAGTTCGCTCCGCTTCACGCGCAAGTAGATGCTGCGGCGGGAGCTGTTATCGAGAATGCTGGGGCCGTACATTTGCTTGTCCAGGTTGCCGCCGATGGCGAGCAGCGAATCGCGAATGATCTCCGCGTCGAGCCGCCGCGGCTGATAATGCCACCAGAAGCGATTGGCTGGATCGAGCTTCAGGTTCTCGGGCGATACGTCGTTCGCCTGCTGATAAACAGCGCTGAGCATGATGAGTTTGTGCAGCGGCTTGAGCTTCCAGTCGTGCTTGACTAGTTCAGCGGCCAGCCATTCGAGCAACTCGGGATGCGTGGGCTTTTCGCCTTGAGCGCCGAAATCATTGGGAGTGCCGACGAGTCCTTGACCGATATGATGCTGCCACAACCGATTAACCTGCACCCGCGCGAGCAGCGGACCGGCGCCATGTTCAACATCGGTCATCCAGTCGGCCAGCGCGATGCGCGGATCGGCGGGACTCGCCGCCGTTGGCATTCCTCGTTTCAGAACTTGCAAAGAACCCGGTTCCGCTTTGCCGAGTTTGCTATCGACCTCACCCCGCCGCAGCAGGAATACATCCTGCCCCCCGGCGACGGTCGTATAAACTTCCGTCAACTGTGGCCGCGGCTCCGCGGCGGAATGATCGCGGACAATCTGAAACGCCTTCGACGTTTCCACATCCAACGGAGCAAACCAACGTGTCATCCCCGCGCGCTGGGCGTCGGGCAACAGGTTGTTGCCAGCCGCCAGAATCGCGCGAATCTCGCCCAGGTGTTGCGGCACGAAATCGCCGGCCCAAGTCGCCGGGTTGCCTTCAGTGCTTAGTGAAAAACGCATTCGCCCGAGGCCCAGATCGCGGAACCTCAGCTCCACAACCAACTCCGTTCCACCCGCGAAACCAACCAGCGGCGGCTCCATTTCAAAAATTGCGGCGTTGTCTTTCTTCGCCGTTGTTTTCACGATCCAGGCTGTTGCCGGCTTGCCGTCAACCGCGAGCGCCAGCGGTTGATCCTTGTCTTCAAGCGCCGCAAACACCGGCTTCAATTTGAGATCGATAGGTGCATCTTTGACATTGGCATCTAGCGGCCGGGCGGTCACTTTCAATTCCGTCAACTGAAAGCTGCCATCGCCGTTCAATCCCGGCCCGCGCTGCGGCAGCGATTTTTCCGTGAACGCATCGAGCCGTAGCGACATCACGTTTTTCTGGTGTGTCTGAAACGTAAGTGAATATTGCTCGTCACTCTTCACTTGCTTGCGCATCCCCCGGCGGGGAACATCGGACCCCGCAACGAGCAGCCCATCGTGGGCGACAATCCCGCCCGGCAGTTCCTTCAGCCAAGATCGCTCCGCATCCCAGGCCACCGGTTCCAATATCTGCCACCGCGGCGTCTCGGGCTGCTTCGGCAGCTCCGCCTTCTGCCAGGCGGCAAACCGCGCGGGAAGTTGGTCGTTGGCAAACTTGTTTAATGCCAACTTCAGCGGCTCGTGCGCGGCCTGATGTTGCTCCAGTGCCCGCTGCGTGGCCGCGGGGTCTTGATCAAGTTTGCGTGTTCCTTGCGCGGTTTTCGCGAGCGCCGCGGCCAATGCGTAATAGTCTTGTTGAGGCAGCGGGTCATACTTGTGATCGTGACAG
>JAYTUF010000180.1:0-9935 GCA_043744755.1 Anatilimnocola sp. | reverse complement strand
CTCGTGACCTCGCGCGTGCGCTGCTTGCCCGTCCATTGATTCCGCTGAACTAGCCTGCTGATAAACGCGTGAAGCCATGATCCGCCGATGCAGCGATTTCAAACTTCCAGAGCGTTGCAACTCGATTGCCAGCCGGTCGAGCAATTTTGGATGCGACGGCCGCCCGCCGCTAAAGCCGAAGTCGCTCGGCGTTTCAACCAGGCCACGGCCAAAATGATATTGCCAGACGCGATTGGCCATCACGCGCCAGGGAAGAGGATTTTGTTCGTGAGCGATCCACTGAGCGAGCTTCAGACGCCGCTGCGAATCCGCTGCGTCGGTGGCCATCTTCCAATCGCCGCTAATCGTGCGGACCGCCGTGAGCGCCCCCGGAGCAATCTGCGGACCTGGCTTGGATAAGTCCCCACGCAAGAAGAGCGTGGTCGGTTCCGGCTGCCGGCGCTGGCCGGCGTAGACTTGCGGGCGCTGTCGCTCTTTCAGTTTGGCTTCCAAAAACTTCTGTCGCTCGCCCAATTTGGTTTGTTCGGCGCGGACTTCTGCTTCCGACTGCTTCTCAGCGACCCGCACAAAATCGCGGAACGAGCCGCCGACAGCATCGTCAAAATGCCACAGCCCGAGCGTCGCTTCATCGGCGGCAAACGGCTCGGCGGGGAGCGAATCAATCTTGAGCAGTCCGCGACTGAGCCGAACTTCGTCAATCAGGCCATCGCAGCCGATCTTCTGTTCGGCGATCGCGGCAAATTGCAACGGGCCCCCTTTGTCGCTGCGAGGCTTGCGATTGACCATCGCTGTATGCACCAATTTGCCATCGACGAACAACTTTACTTCCGTCTCGCCGAGCGTGGCGGCCAAGTAATGCCACTGGCCATCGGTGACGGTCACACCCGATTTGATCTCGGCGGGTTGGCTACCCGGAGCATAGAGACTCAGTTCGCCGCTGCCGGCGTAGGTGTACAACTCCCAATGATCGCTGGATGACTTCGGGTTGCAAGCCACCAGGATGTTAAAACCTTGCTTGCCATTGAGCTTCGCCCAGCACTCCACCGTCAGTGGAAACGTGTCATAAGCGGGTGAATGCGGCGCTGCGACTGCGGCACGTTGCGGCGAGAACGTCTGTCCGAATCGACCTGCAACCAGCGGCTGATCGGCGCCTCGTTCCAGTCGCGCGTCGCCGGGGAGTTGCTTAGTTAGATCGACGATCCGCGCCTTTGCCTGGGCCAATTCGTCTTGCAGCGGCTTGATCTCTCGATCCCAGACCTGTTGCTCTTCCGCCGTCTGCCAAGGCCGCAAGCCGTGATCGACGCCATCGAGCGAGGCCTTTAAATGGTAGTAATCCGTTTGTGGCACGGGATCGAACTTATGATCGTGACAGCGGGCGCAGTTCACGGTCAGTCCTAGAAAAGATTGCGAGACCGCGGCGACTAACTCTTCCTGCTGTTCTTCCCTCGCGCGGTGTTTCTCCGTGGGACTGGCGCCGACGTTTTGAATCTCGTCCCAGGGACCAGCGACCAGAAAACCCGTCGCGGCGATTGCTTCCCGCGATGCGCCCGGCAGCGCATCGCCGGCCAGTTGTTCGGTCATGAACTCGGCGTAAGGCTTGTCGCGATTGAAGCTCTGAATCACATAGTCGCGATAAGGCCAGGCGTGATCCCGATACTTGTCATGCTCGAAACCATCGCTCTCGCCATAGCGAACCACGTCCAGCCAATGGCGGCCCCAGCGCTCGCCGTAATGCGGCGAAGCCAACAATTCGTCAAGCAACCGTTCGAAAGCATCGGGAGCGGCGTCGTTAACGAATGACGCCACTTCGGCCGGCGACGGGGGAAGTCCAATCAAATCCAAGTAAGCCCGTCGAACCAGCGTGCGTCGATCAGCCGGTGGAGAAAACTGCAGCTTGACGGCCGTGAGATGAGACGCGACGAAGGCATCAACGGCGGAATCACTTGCCTGCAATCCTACCGGCAGCGCGGCTTTTTTGAGCGGTTGTAAGGACCACCAATCAAGACCCGCCCGACGGTCAGTCGTGAATTCAAACTGGCTCAGCCGTTTTCCTTCCGGCCACTTTGCTCCTTGTTCGATCCAAGCCTTCAGCGTGGCAACTTCGGCTGCGGTTAAGCGGCGGCCATCATGTTCCGGCGGCATCGAGCCATCGCTCACTCGCTCGAGCAACAGACTCTCGGCAGCCTTGCCGGCGACAATCACCGCGCCGCTCTCGCCACCCTTGAGTGCCGTCGCGGCTTGGCTAAGGTCGAGACCGGCCTTCGGATCCGAAGCATTGTGACAAGTCACACAATGCCGCGCGAACAACTCCAGTGGCTCAGCGGCGATACCACTGCGTGCCAGCGCAATCGCACTGACAATCAAGCTGATCGTGAAGCAGGCCAAATGTCGCATGTAGTTTGGCTCAGCGCACGAATTGGTCGACGTAGTCTTCGCCCAGGCCCGTTTCGGCAAAATGCCGGCGGCACATTTCCAGCTTGGTATGCACGTCGTCGTGGCCGCACGGCTCGCCCTGTTCGTTGTAATAAATGAGCGCCCCGCAAACATGAAACAGCGTGATCATCTCGGCTACATCGTCGTCAACCACCAGTGTGTGAACTTCGCCGGGCGGCTCGAAGACGTACATCCCTTCGCGCGCGATCCACTCGTGCTCCAAGTATCGCCAGCTGCCTTTGATGACAAACCCGTGTACGGGCGCCGGATGACGATGCCGGCTGAGCACGCCGCTGCGGCGCACGCGCAGCAGATTCACCCACTCGCCATTCACCGTGTTGAGCAGCAGCGGGCGAAACCACACGCCCTTGGCCTGCGGCACCCAGAGGCGTTCGTCTTCGGGAATCGCCGTGACCACCAGGTCGGGAATCATGCGGCTGGCAGTCAGGGCCGAAGCATTCATGCGGGGATTTCTCAGGATGTACAACTTGCGGGTGCGGTTTTACGAATCAAGCAGCGTTAATCGGCCGCTGCTATCGCCTAGCGACGCAATGCCCGCGTCCATGCGGTCGAGCATGGAGAGGAACAGGTTGTTGAGCGGCACTTCACGCTCGGTCTTCACATGCCGGCCCGCCTTGATGGTCCCGCCGGCCCGCCCTGCGATGACCACCGGCAGGTCGTCGTGCCGATGGCGATTGCCGTCGCTCAGACCGCTGCCGTACATGATCATGCAATTGTCGAGCAGCGTGCCGCTGCCTTCTTTGATGTTCTTTAGATTGCCCACGAAACGGGCGAACTCATCGGCGAGGAAGCGGTCGATCTTCTTAATCTGGTCGATCTTCTCTTCTTCATTGCGATGATGCGAAAGTTCGTGATGGCCGCTGTTCACACCCACCGAACGATAGCTGCGATTGCTCCCTTCATTGGCGAGCATGTATGTGGCTACGCGGGTCGTATCGGTTTGAAAAGCCAGCGCGAGCAAGTCATACATCAGGCGGATGTGCTCGCGCAGGTCGCTGGGGGCCGACTCGGGCGTTTTGAAATCGGGTGCTTCCTTCGCGGCCACACTTTCGGCCCGCTCAATCCGCAGTTCGATTTCACGGACGCTATTGAAGTACTCATCGATCTTGTGCTGATCGGTCGTTCCCAAGTCTTTGCGAAGGGACGAAGCTTGTTCGCCGACGAGATCGAGAATGCTGCGGCGGACCTTGTTCCGCCTGGCCTGATCGGCCGTTTGTTCCTGGCTGCCGAACATCCGCTCGAAGGCCGCCCGCGGATTGATTTCCTTCGCCATCGGCGTCGCTTCGGTCTTCCAGGAGATGTTGTTGCTATAGCTGCAGGCATAACCGCTGTCGCAGCCTCCCGCGTCGCGACCGCGTTCGATGCCTAATTCAAGTGATGGCAGCCGTGTGTATTGTCCAGTCTTCATCGCCGCGGCTTGATCGACCGACATGCCGACCTTGATGTTCGCGCCGGACGTTTTCACCGGATGTGCGCCGGTAAGAAACGAGGCGGCGGAGCGGGCATGATCGCCGGGGCCATCCCCTTTAGCGCGGCCGTTGTCTTGAGCGAGGCCGGTGATGATTGTGATTTCGCTCTTGACGGACTCGAGCTCAGTGAGTGTTTCCGGCAATTCATAGTCCGTGCCAGTTTCCTTCGGCTTCCAAGCCGGCATGATCGCGCCGTTGGGAAAGAAGACAAATCCCATTCGCACCGGCGGCTTGACGGCTGCTTTGCCAGCGGCATAACTGGTTCCGGGAAGCATCGCTTCAAGCAGCGGCAGACCCAGCGTGCAGCCCAGGCCCTTCAAGGCCGTGCGCCGACTCAATCGACCAAAACCCAGTGATGAATCGTTCATGGTTTTCCTCCATCTCCGCGGCGGCGGCGGAACGGATCGCTCAGCACGATCTGCGTCACCACCGCCCCAAATCGAAATTGATCCTGCTCGGCGGCTTTAACAATCTCTTTCGCGGCACACCGGTCATAAGGGGCCAAGCCACGGCCCATTGCGTACACCATCATTTTTTCGGTAAAGCAGCGGGCAAACTCCTGCTTTCGCTGCACCAACACACTGGTCAACTCATTCGGTCCTCGAAAACGGTCGCCATTGGGCAAAACGCCGGAAGAATCGATCGCATCCTTGCCATCCTTATCTCGCCAGCGGCCTACCGCATCGAAATTCTCCAGCCCGAAGCCTAAAGCGTCCATCGTCTTGTGGCAAGAAGCACAGGTCGCATTCTGGCGATGAACTTCCAATTGTTGTCGCAACGTCAAGTTCGGCTGGGCCTTTTGCGTTGCTTCCAACTGCGGAACATCAGCCGGAGGATCGGGCGGTGGGGTCCCGAGAATGTTCTCCAAAATCCACTTGCCCCGTTTGACCGGCGACGTTCGTTCGGGATTCGAGGTCAGTGTTAAGACACTCCCTTGCGATAATACGCCGCGGCGGGGTGAGCCGGTCAGACTCACCCGCTGAAACTCATCACCGCTAAATTTGATTGCGTCGCCCGCTTCAATTCCATAGTGCTTCGCCAGTCGTTCGTTCACAAACGTGAAGTCGCCGCGGATGAAGTCGAGAATGCTCCGGTCTTCTTTCACAATGGCTGCAAAGAACAGCTCGGTCTCGCGGCGCATGTCGGCCTTCAAACGGTCGTCGAATCCGGTGAATATCTTGGGATCGGGCGAAGTGCCGTCGAGCAGCCGCAGATTGAGCCATTGCAGGGCGAAGTTCTGCGTCAGCGCTTCCGCCCGTGGGTCTTGCAGCATCCGTTTCACTTGCTTACGGAGCACATCATCTTGGTTCAATTGTCCTTGATTCGCCAGGATAAAGAGCTCGTCATCGGGCAGGCTGCTCCACAGAAAATACGAGAGCCGGGTGGCCAATTCGTATTGGCCTAGATCGTGAGCTTGCTGCGGATCGTTCGGCTTGGCATCCCGCTCAATGCGGAAGAGAAAGTGGGGCGAAACAAGCACCGCCTGCAAGCCGACTTGCATCGCGGCTTCAAACTTCTCGCCCTCCTTCACCGTTTGCTCGACTAGCGCTGCGAACGGGCGCACTTCCTGTTCGGTCACCTTGCGGCGAAAGGCCCGCTGCATCAGCGGCCGCAGGTTCGCCATTGCCGCTTGTGGCACGCTGATCGAATCGCTGGGGACTGTGGTGATTAATTTGCGATGCGACTCGGGAAAGTCACTCGCCGAAACATCAAGCGGCCCTTGCACCTCCAGCGCTGTGACATATAGGTTGCGATCACGGCGACGGGGATCCGTCGCCTTTTCATCGTAAAAGTCATTCAGGAAATGCGCTGATAGCTCAATCGTGCCTTTGGGCAACTTCACTTTGAGTTCATGATTCTTCTGCCGATCGTGCGCGGCATAGACATCGAAGACCTTCAGCGCCTGGCCGTCTTGTCGCAATTCAAGTTCTGCCGGTTCGCGATTCACATTTTGAGCGCCGGCAATCGCGCGCAACGTATATTCGCCCGCCTTCGAGATTTCGAACGAAGCTTTCACGCCCCCTTCGGAGAGAATGCCCCAACCATCCTCGCGATCGCGCTTCCATTCGCCGCCAACGGTTTCCAGGCGGCGATCAACCCGCTGCTTTTGAACGAGCGAAGCAGGATCGGCAATGATGGTGGCAGCGGCAATATTTTCGGCTGCTGCCAAGTATTTCTCGAGCAACAGGGGAGGGAGGGACAAAACATCACCCTGATTATCGAAGCCGCTACCCACATCGTCCGAAGGAAAATCATCAGCGGGACGAAACGAAACGCCCAGCAAATCGCGGACGGTGTTGTTGTATTCCGCCCGGTTCAGCCGGCGAATGGTCACGCGGCCCGGATCGGGGGCGTTGTCGCAATCGAGGCGGTAGATTGTGTTTTCGATCCAGGCGACCACTTGCTTTCGCTGCTCGTCGCTGGGCTGCGGCCGATCATCGGGAGGCATCGCCGACGACTGCAACATCTCTAAAACATGCTGCCACGTCTTCGCATCCGCTTCGACGGCCTTCGCGTCTTTGTAACTGTTGAACTGAATGCCCCCTTCGGCCTTTTTCGGGCCATGACATTCCAAGCAGTATTGCTTGACGAAGGGGACGATCTGGGCGACGTAAATCTGATCGGGCGTCGGTCCAGCTTTCTTCGCTGGCGGCGTTTGTCCAGAACCGACCGAACAGATGCAAGATAGCCCGACCAGCGCGAGTGCCTGGCGAGTGAATTTCGTCGCTAGTAATCGCAAATTCAGCATCAGGCCAGACCAGGATGTTAAGCTTAGGGAACGCCTTCACTCTAAACCCCCATTATAGCAGAAGGTGGCGGTTTTTCCTGTCCGAATGTTGCAACTCTTCATGACTCAGCCAAGTTACGTGTTGCTTCTCTCGCGCGATCCGCAAAAGTGCGAACTTTGGCGGCGAGCCCTGTCGTCGGCGGGCATTCCGGTGCTTCTTTCCGTCGATAAATCGCGGGCAAACGAGATTGCCTTAGTGCTGACGGATTGCCCCCTCGATCCAGGCGTAAACCAGACTTTGCAGCGCCTGCAGCGGGATGAATTTGCCGTGCTGATGATTGGCGATAACGGCCCCGCCGACGTGCAGCTGCCAGCCGATGCCACGCCGCGAGAGATCGTTCTGGCTTGCCGGTTGCACTCACAAATTGTCTCGCTGCGGCGACAACTGGGCCGTGAACAACGACAGCAACGGATCCTGCGCGAGTTAGCGTCCACCGATCCGCTCACGGGACTCGCGAATCGCCGGGCTTGGGATGAGATGCTTTATCAGTTCACGGCGACGCCCAATGACTCGACTGAATCAGTGACCATTTTGGCCCTACTCGACATCGATGGCTTCAAACAATTGAACGACGAGTTTGGCCATTTGCTGGCGGATCAACAGTTGGCAAGCATTGCCCAGCGGCTGACTGCCGCCGTGCGGCGTGAAGATTTCGTGGCCCGCTGGGGAGGCGATGAGTTTGCGTTGCTGCTGGCTGACGTGCAACTGAATCAAGCCGGGAACATCGTCGAGCGAATTCGCCAGGCCGTGGCCGAAGGCGGCGAGACTTGGATCCCGCTTAGCGCCGGTTGGTCGGTGCTGCTGGATGACAAAGCTTTAGCTGCCGCAGATACTGCCCTGCGAGAAGCAAAACTCGCGGGCGGCCACTGCACCTTTCCCTCAGACCTTGGTGCGTCATAATCAGCCCATGATGGAGCAGCCGACCAACGAGACGTTCCCCGCCTTACGCTTCCGCGGCCAACTGCGCCCGTCGCAGACGGCGGTAGTTAAACTGGCTCAGCAAAAGCTGGCCAGTGGCGCTCGCCAGTTGCATATCGTGGCGCCGCCCGGTTCCGGCAAGACGATTCTGGGCCTCTATCTGTGGGCCGAATGTGTACGGCAGCCCGCGGTGGTCCTGTCGCCCAATTCGGCCATTCAAGCCCAATGGGCCGCCAAGGTTGACCAGTTCGCGTTTCAAGAGGCCGCCGTTCCCAGCGAATGGATCAGCACCAGCGCCGCCGCTCCTGCCTGGCTGACGAGCTTGACCTATCAAGCCGTCACCATGCCCGGCCGCGGCAGCGATGATCTCGATGAACAAGCCCGCAATCTCTGGCTCGAACGGCTTATCGGTTCGGAGCAAGCTCAAACCCCGGAAGAAGCCCGCTTCTGGCTGGCCGATTTGAAGCAACACAACCGCGACTATTTCGAGCAACGACTTTCCACCTATCGCAAGCAAGCGCGTGACGCGCTGGCAATCAGCGGCGATGCCTTGCAAACACTGCACGTCTCCGCGCTGGATACGCTCGCCCGACTTCGCGACCGCGGCATCGGCCTGGTGATTGTGGACGAATGTCATCACCTGCTCGGTCACTGGGGCCGTGTGCTCGAAGCGGCGCATGAATTGCTCGAAGGCCCGATCATCATTGCCCTCACCGCCACGCCGCCCGATCGCGATGGCAAACTTCCCGCGGACGTGCAGCGGTATGACCGCTACCTGGGCGAGATCGATTTCGAAGTGCCGGTGCCTGCGGTCGTAAAGGATGGCTTTCTGGCGCCCTATCAAGACCTAGCCTACTTCGTGCGCCCAGCGCCGGATGAGTTGTCGTTCATTGCGAACGCCGATGAGCAGTTGCATTCGCTGGTGGAGGAACTTTGTCAGCCGTTTCCGGTTGGATCAGCAGAGGTGGCTGAAACTGAAGTTACCCAAGAACCTTCAGAGACCGACGGCGATTTTGTCTCTTCGCAGAACCGCGTGGATCCTGAAGACGAATCGGAAGAGGAAGTAAAATCTTCGCCCGATAAGGACTTCATCCACCCCCAGCCTCCCGCCCGCGAGTCGCTCGTCGAATGGCTCTCGCGCATTCTGCTCGAAAAGCGGTTGCCCACAGGTTTGGCCAAGGACTGGGCTGCTTTCGCGAAGCGCGATCCCGATCTGGCCTGGGCAGCGCGGGTCTTTCTGCTTCGCCGTCGCGTGGCGTTGCCTGAAGATGTGCCGCTGCCCGAGGATGACGTTTCGCCGGAGGAAGTGCCGGAGATGGAACTGCTTGCGCCGGTGCTCGATCGCTATGTGCGGCATCGGCTGCGGCGGTCGAAAGATGCTCGCGATCATGCGCTCGCCCAGCAAGTGATTCAGCGGCTGAGGATGCTCGGCATTCAGATCACCGATACGGGTTGGCAGCCCTGCGCCTCGCCGGTCGGCCGGGTGATGGCCTACTCCAAAAGCAAGTGCGACGCGCTCGTGCCGATCCTCAAGACCGAACATCAACTGCTTGGCGACAAGCTGCGGGCCGTCGTGATTGCCGACTACGAGAAAACGTCGGCCACCGCGGGCGCTGTCGAAAACCTGCTCGACGAAGAAGCCGGCGGCGCCATCGCGGCCTTCAAGACGCTGACCCGCGATCCAGCCACCGATGCGTTGCATCCCGTGCTCTTAACCGGCTCCAGCGTGCTCGTGGATGACGACATTGCCGTCGCGCTGAAGCAGGCGGCGGAAGAATGGCTTAGCGCCGAAAAGTACGCGGTGGAATTGGAACTGGGTCAAGAGTCAGGCTTTCACTCGCTGCGCGGCCGCGGCAAGGATTGGGCACCGCGGGTCTATGTCGAAATGATCACCGAGATGTTCCAGCGGGGCATCACCAGGTGCCTCGTCGGCACGCGCGGCCTGCTGGGCGAAGGTTGGGACGCCAACAAGATCAACGTGCTGATCGACCTGACGACCGTCACGACATCCATGACCGTGAATCAGCTTCGTGGCCGGTCGATCCGCCTCGATCCAGCCGAACCGCTCAAAGTGGCCAACAACTGGGATGTCGTCTGCCTCGCGCCGGAGTTCAGCAAGGGACTCGATGACTACCGCCGCTTCCGCCTCAAGCACCAACGCTTGTACGGCGTGACCGACGATGGCGCGATTGAGAAGGGAGTGGGCCACGTGCATCCCGCCTTCACGCAACTGAAGCCCGAAGGACTGGAAGGCTCGACCTCGCTGCTGAACGCCGACATGCTGGCCCGCGCAGATCGGAAGAGC